>JBAPXO010000036.1:0-12399 GCA_049284255.1 Solirubrobacteraceae bacterium
AGGTCGCCAGCGGTACTTCGAGGGCGCGCGCGGCCACGAACGCGCCGAGCACGTTGTAGACGTTAAATTCCCCTCGCAGCGGCGAGCTGACCTCGAGCGCTCCGTCGGGCCCCTCGATCGTGAACCGGGATCCGGAGAGGCCGGTGTCGACGCTTGTGGCTCGGTAGAGCGCCCGCTCGTCACGCAGAGCGAAGCTCAGCGGCTCTGAGAGCTCGGCCGCCAACCGCGCGCCGTATTCGTCGTCGACGTTGACGACCATGGCGGCCGGGGGCATGGGGTTCACGAACAGACGCCGTTTGGCGGCGAAGTACGCGTCCATAGACGGGTGGAAATCGAGGTGGTCCTGGGTGAGGTTGGTGAAGATCGCGGCCGCGAAGTGGATCGCGTCGGCCCGGTTGAGCTCGAGGGCGTGCGAGGAGACCTCCATCGCGCAGGCCGTATCCCCATGGGCGGCCATGTCGGCAAACGTCCGCTGCAGATCGATCGCCTCCGGGGTCGTGCGCTGGACTTCGTGCTCGACTCCCCCGATCACGCTCTTGACGGTCCCTAGCAGGCCGGTCTGGCGATGATCGGCCTCCAGTAACGCCCAAACCAGGAAGGCGGTCGTGGTCTTGCCGTTGGTCCCGGTGATGCCGATCGTCTGCAGGGCCGCGGTGGGATCCCCGTAAAAGGCGGCGGCCGCGGGCGCCATCGCCGCGCGGACCGATGCCACTTGGATCTCCGGCAGGCCGAGCCCAAGCGGTCGCTGCACGACCAGCGCGACCGCCCCCCGCGCCACGGCGTCGGGCGCGAAGTCATGACCGTCCCGGGTGAACCCCGGCACGCAGAAGAACAGGGTTCCGGGGCCGACGCGGCGGTTGTCGTAGGCGAGATCGGTGACCTCGGTGTCCCCCGTGCCGCCCGGCGCGCCCGGCATAACGTCGTCCAGCCGCATGGCCCCACAGAGTAGCCGCGGGACCGGTGGTCACCCGGCCCCGCGGCATCTCGGAGCATCACCGGCGGGTCAGCGCGTGCCGAAGCCTTTGGCCCCGTTCGCGAGCTGGCGGCGCTCGATCACGCGGTCGACGAGGCCGTAGGCGAGCGCCTCCTCTCCGGTGAAGTAGCGGTCGCGATCCATGTCGGCGTGCACCCGCTCCACCGACTGGTCGGTGTGCTTGGCATAGATCTCGTCGACCCGGGCCCGCAGGGCGAGGATCTCCCGGGCGTGTATCTCGACGTCGGTGGATTGACCCTCGAATCCCCCCGACGGCTGATGGATGAGGATCCGACTGTTCGGCAGCGCCATGCGCTTGCCGGGCGCGCCGCCGGCCAGGAGCAGCGATCCCATCGACATGGCGATTCCGTAGCAGATTGTCTGCACGTCGGGGCCGATGAACTGCATCGCGTCGTAGATCGCCAGCCCTGCGTAGATCGAGCCCCCGGGCGAATTGATGTAGAGGTGGATGTCCTTGTCGGGGTCGTCGGATTCGAGGTGGACGAGCTGGGCGACGATCAGGTTGGCGGTCTCCTCGTCGACCTGCCCGCCCAGAAACACGACGCGATCGTTGAGCAGCCGCGAGTAGATGTCGAACGATCGCTCACCGCGGGCGGTCTGCTCGACGACCATGGGAATGAGCGGCATCGGGCCTCCTTTCAGATGGTTGCTACTGTGCAACCATTGGGTTGCTAACCCACCTTAGCAAACGCGCAACTCTGAGGTTGCATATGGCGCCCGTGAGTTCTGACCGAGGAGATCCGATGACCGATCTGATGCAGCGTGACCTCGAACTGGTCGCTTCGCCTGACCAGGTTTGGCAGGCGCTCACCGACCCGGCGTGGCTAGAGGCGTGGCTGGCCGACGAGGTCTGGCTCGAGCTTTGGCCCGGGGGCGATGCCCGGTTTGTCATCGGCGACCAGGAGCGAGGCGGCTGGGTCGAGGAGGTCGTTCCTCCGCCGGCCGACCCGGGCACGGGCGACTGCGGCCGGCTGGCCTTCTGGTGGGCGGTCGACGACGAGCCCGCCTCACGCGTCGAGCTCGAACTGATCGCCACCGATCACGGGACGCGGCTGCGCGTCATTGAGACGCGCCCCCTGGAGGTCCTGGACCTGGTGGGCGTTCCCCTGCCCGGTCAGGGCGGATCGCGCTTCGGTCCCGCGCTCGTCGCGGCCTGAGGCCGGCATGGCCGAGGATTACGCCGGCCCGGTCTTCGAGGCTCTCTCGGACCCGATGCGCCGGCGGCTGCTTTTGCAGATAGCCGATCATCCCGCTACCGCCACCGAGCTCGCCAGCGGGCTGCCCATCTCCCGCCAGGCGGTGGCCAAGCACCTGAGCTCCCTGTCGGAGGCGGGCCTGCTCGAACGCGAGCGCGCCGGGCGCGACGTTCGTTATCGCGTCACCCCGGCGCCGCTTTCGGACGCCGTCGGGTGGATGGCCGACGTCGGCGGCCAGTGGGATGAGCGGCTGGCACGTCTGGCAAGGATGCTGGAGAGCTGAGCGCCGCCGGCCGCGGATGCCGAGCGGAGCAGAGCTAGGGCTGGGGCTGGGGCCCGTTCTGGTCGCTCGTGTCGACGTGCGCCGGATTCGGAGCGATCCCCAGGTAGGGGACCGCCCAGCCGACGATCTTCTGAAACGCGGGGGCGGCCACCGAGCCGCCGTAGATCGAGCCCTGGGGCTGATCGACGACGATCATCGCCAGAAGCTGGGGGTGGCTGGCGGGAACCATGCCGACGAAGGACGCGACGTACTCGGAGTCTGAGTACTTGCCGTCGACGGCGATGTTGGCGGTGCCGGTCTTCCCGGCCATGTCATAGCCCGGGATGCCGGCTCCCGATGCGGTTCCGCCGTCGGCGAGCACGCCTCGGAGCATGTCGCGCAGCTCTGCCGCGGTCGTTGCCGAGATGATCCGACGCCCCTTCGGGAGCGCCTGCGCCTTGCCGCCGATCGACTGCACGATGTGCGGAGGGCGCAGGATGCCACCGTTGGCGATCGCCGCGTAGGCGGCGGCCATCTGGATCGGCGTCACTGACTCCCCCTGGCCGAAGGGAAGATTGAGCATCGACGTGCCCGAGTACTTGGAGGGCGGGAGAATGATCCCCGGGTCTTCGCCCGGCAGGTCGACATGGGTGTCGGATCCGAGACCGAATCGATGCACCCATGAGTTGAAGCGGTTCGGCCCCAGCTTCTGACCGATCAGGTCGGCGCCGATGTTGCTCGACACCTTGAGGATCCCCGCCGTGGTGAGCGTCTCGTATCCGTGGCTCTCGGCGTCGCTGATCTGCTTGCCGTAGGCCTCCAGATATGGCGGGATGTTGAACTGCGTGCTCGGGGTCACGAGCCCGTCCTGCAGAGCCCCGGCGACGGTGATCGCCTTGAAGGTCGAGCCGGGCTCGTAGTTGAACTGCAGGGCCTGGTCCTCGTCGGCGAAGGACGGCGCCCCGGCGGGATCGTTGGCGTTCACCCTGGGCCAGTTGGCCAGTGCCAGGATCGCCCCCGTCTGCGGGTTCATGACGATCGCCGTCGCCAGCTTGGGCGAGTACTGATTTCCGACGCCGGCCAGGACCTCCTCAACCTGGTTCTGGAGCGCCGCGTCGAGCGTCAGCTTCACGGTGTTGCCGGGAAGCATGGGCTTGACGTCGTCGATCGAGATCGCCTGCCCCTTGGCGTCCGAGACGATCCGCCGCTCCCCCGCCTTGCCCAGGAGCGCCGAGTTGTACCACCACTCCAGACCGCTGTCCCCGTCGCCGGCGGCGTTGACGCCGCCCAGGACCTGCGCCGCCTCCCAGGTCCGCGGATACACGCGCTTGATCGTGGGAGCCGTGGAGATCCCGTTGATGTTCATGGCCATGATCTTCTGGGCACTGGCCGGCGCCAGCTGCCGGGCAAGCACGACGTAGCCGGTGTGCGGCTTGGAGAGCATGGCCAGCACCGGCAGCACCGGCTTGTTGAGCAGTGGCGCGATCTTCTGGGCGTCGACCAGCGCGTTGCCCTTGACAAGGAGCGGATCCGCGGTGACCGTGTCCGCCGACTCAGAGATCGCGAGCTGCACGCCGTTGCGATCGGTGATCGTCCCCCGAGGGGCCGGGATCGCATCGTCGGTTATCTGCTGGCTGACCGCCGCCTGCTGGAGCGTCGGGGCCTTGATCACACCGAGGTATGTGGCGCGCGTGAGTGCCAGGCCGAGCAGGGCCAGGAAACCCAGGAAGATGAACCCGATCCGGCGGTCGATCGCGGCCACGGGCAGCTCCCCTACGCGCCGGCGCCCGTCACGGCGTCGTGCTCCCGGTCGAGGACGAGGACGAGCTGTCGGTGGGGACCGCAACCGGGGTCGCGGGCGCCGCGCTCGAGCCGGGGGTGGCCACATCCGACGACCCCGATCCCGTCGGGGTCGTGCCCGAGGATGTCGACGCCGTGGGGGTTGCGGAGATCGTGTCCGAGGAAACGGGCGCCGCCGGAGTCGACATCGTGTCGGAGGTTGCCGACGTGGTCGAAGCGCCATCCGAGCTGCTGACGCCTATCCCGGATGCCGTCAGCGCCGAGGTGAATGCGGTCGCGTCGGGCTCGTGGACGTTGGTCACCGCCCGCGCAACCGCCGCGTTCTTACCGAGCGAGAGGAACTTGATCGAGGCCGGGGAGGGCATGACCATCCCCATGCGCGCCGCCTTGGCCTCGATCCGGCCGTCGTCGGCGAGCGTGGCGACCTGCGCACGGAGCAGGGCGTTCTGGGACTGCAGCGCCGTACCGCGCGCCAGCGACCTGCCGATTCCGGCGTTGAGCTTGAGAACTTCGACTTGCATGGCCACGATGCCCGCCAGCAGCACTCCGATCAATGGGATCCACGCGCGGCCGCGAACGATCCGGTCAAGTAGCGAATGGTCAGGGAGCGACCGGACGAATGCCGCCGAGCGCTCCAGCAGCGGCACTCCCTGCCTACGGGCCGGAGCGGTTCTAGTGCGGACACGTGCGGGCTGGGGCGCTGTGGCCGCCGCGGCCGCCGAGCGTCCGCCAACCGGTCCGGAGATCCGCCGCGAGGAGCGCGGTGCGGCCTGGCGGCGCAGCCTCGACGGGTGCCCGGCGGAGCGGGCGGTACCCGAGGTCGGCTGGGCGGTGGCCCGCGGCTGGGCGCCAGACCGCGGCTGCGTCGCTGACCGCGACTGCGTGCCAGCGTCGGACGCGCGCGCGGATGTCTTGCGTCTGGTGGGATTGGCGGCCGGCGTGACTGCGGGTGGCGTCATGTGGGAGTGACCTCCAGCTTGCGGGCGGCGCGCAAGTGCGCGGACCGGGATCTTGGATTGGCCGCGATCTCGCCCGGTGTCGGGGCCACGGCACGACGGGTGATGAGCTCGGCCTCGGGCTCGCGTCCGCAGACGCAGACCGGGAAGTCCGGCGGGCAGATACATCCACGAGCTCGAGCCACCAAGAACCGCTTGACGGCCCGATCCTCGAGCGAGTGAAACGAGATGGCGGCCATCCGCCCGCCCGGGGCCAGCACGTCCCAGGCCTCGGGGAGGGCCTGCTGGAGCTGGCTGAGCTCGTCGTTGACGGCGATCCGCAGCGCCTGGAAGGTGCGCCTGGCGGGGTGTCCGCCGGCGAACTGGGCCGGAACCGGAACGGCTGACTTGATCGTGTCGACGAGCTGCTGGGTGGAGCTGAGCGTCTCGCGGCGGCGCTCGCGGACGACCGCCCGCGCGATCTGGGAGGCGTAACGCTCCTCGCCGTACTCGCGCAGGAGCCTCGCCAGGCGACGCTCGTCCCAGGTGTTGATGATCTCCTCGGCCGTGAGCTCCTGGGCCGGATCCATGCGCATGTCGAGCGGCGCGTCGTAGGCGTAGGAGAAACCCCGCGCCCACGTGTCGACCTGCATCGAGGACATGCCGAGATCCAGGTAGACGAGGTCGGCCCGGAGGTGCTCCTCCTCGAGCTCGGCCAGCGCGGTAACGAAGTCCGCGCGGATGAAGCGCGTCTGGCAGGGGACCTCAGCGGCGAGCGCGGCGAAGCGCTCCTCGGCGATCGGATCACGGTCTATCCCGATGAGCACGCCGGCGGGACCGAGGCGCTCGGCCACCAGGCGCGCGTGTCCCCCGCCGCCGACCGTGCAGTCGACCGCGATCTCGCCGGGCCTGGGGTCGAGCAGGTCGATCAGCTCGCCGGCCAGGACCGGGGTGTGCGTACGGGTCATGTCAAGCAGTGTCGCCAAGGCTCGCTGCGATGTCGGGGATACGGGTCAGCACTTCCTCGAAGTTCTGCGTGTGGCGGTTGCGGTCCCAGACCTCCAGGCACTCTCCGGATCCGGTGACCACGACCTCCTTCTGGAGGCCGGCATAGCTCATGAGGAAAGACGGGATCATCACGCGATTGGCGGAATCGAGCTCGGCATCAATGGACGCGTTGAAGAAGAAGCGCCTCAGCTCGCGTGCATTGGGCGAGGAGGGATTCAGGCCCGCCAGCGTCGAGCCGACGAACGCGTCGTAGGCATCGGGAGTCCAGATCGCCACGCACCGGGGCGCCCCCGGCGTCGTCTCGTGCGACGCCGCCAAGACGACTCCGCTCGCCAGCGCGCCGCGGAACTTGGCCGGAATCGTCAGCCGGTGCTTCGCGTCGAGCGCGTGTTCGAAGGTTCCGCGGAAGGTCAAGGGTTTGCATGCGCCGGGGCGAAAGCTCAAAACCCGGGTGGCTGGGTGGGAGGAGCCCTGCCACCCGGGTTCCGGAAGCGGCGACCACAGTAACCCACTCTCTCCCACAATGCAACCTAATTCCCACCCTCTACCCCACCGGCGTCCCACCCCGAGCACCCGGGAACTGGAAAAGCCCGCCAGCACTGGCGATCCGGCCGGTTCAGACGGTCACTACGACATTCGTCCAGCACGCACGATCGGGTGCAGAAACCGATCCTGAAAGAGCGGTTGCAGGAGGGGCCCCGTAGGCCCCGGGTTCCGTCCGCGAGGTGTGCGTGATCCGATTGTCGGCCGTGCCGGGCCGGGCGACGGGGCCGGGGCTGCTCGGAATCAGCCCAAGTGGAGCTCGTTAGACCGCCGTCGGGAGCTCGAGCACCATCCGGGCGCCCCGCTCGGAAGGGGCGGCGGCGAGTCGCCCGCCGTGGGCGTCGGCTATCGACGAGGTGATCGCCAGCCCGCGCCCCCGGGCGCCGCGGCCACGGCGCGCCCCGCGCATCAACTCGCTGAGCGGGGCCGGCAGACCGGGACCGTCATCGAGCACCTCGATCCTGGCCAGCCCGCCCCGAACCGCTCCTCTGACCTCGACGGCCCCACTCCCGTGCTCGATCGCGTTGGCGATCAGATTCCCGGTCGCCTGCGCGAGGCGCAGTCGGTCACCCCACACCGATCGGGACGCCCCGGTCCAGGTCACCGACAAGACCACACCGGCCACATCCCCGCTGCCGCGGCAAGCCTCGACCGAGTCGGTGATCAGGCGCTCGAGATCGACGCGCTGCAGCTCGGGTAACCGCGGCGTACCACCCCGCATCTGCGCCAGGTCGTCCAGCGCCAGCGAGGCCCGCCCGAGCTCGACGTCCAGCGCCCGCAGCGAAGCCGGCGAAAGTTCTCCCACCCGAGATCCCAGCGACAGACCCAGCCGCGCAGCCGTGATCGGTCCTCGTAGCTCGTGGCAGGCCCGAGCCACCGCCTCCATCCGGCTTTCCAGGGCCCGCCAGGCCACCGCGAACATGGCCCCGACGATGCCCGCGGCGATCCAACCTCCGAGAGCGGCCGCGGCGCTCACTCCCCCGCGACTCCATCTATCAAGCGGTAGCCGACTCCCCAGACGTTGATCACGAACGACAGGCCGCGCGCGCTCAGCTTCTGGCGCAGGCGGGAGGCGTGCGTATCCAGGGTCCGGGTCGATCCCAGCGAGCGGTATCCCCAGACGCCCGTCAGGAGCTCCTCGCGCGTGAATACACGTGTGGGCTCGCTGGCTAGCGCCAGCAGGAGCGCGAACTCCTTGTTGGCGAGCTCCACACGCTCGGCGTTCACGCATGCCGTACGGGAGACGGGGTCGAGCTCCAGCGGTCCGACGCGCAGACGGCGGCGGGTCGGATGCGTCCGGGTGCGCCGCAGCAGCGCCGCGATGCGCCCGCGGAGCTCCGCATAGGAGAACGGCTTGACGACATAGTCGTCGGCGCCGCGCTCGAAGCCCCGAACCCGATCGAGCTCCGAGGCGCGACCGGAGAGGACGAGCACCGGGAGCAGGGGATCCAGCCGGGCCAGGGGATCATCGGACGCTCTCACCTCCCCCAGGAGCTCGAGCCCGTCCCGGTCGGGCAGACCGAGATCGATGATCGCCAGATCAGGTGTGCGGCTGGCCATGAGTCGCCGGCCGGCGCCCGCGGAGCCGGCTTCGATCGGTTCATAACCGTCGGCGGCGAGGTTGTCGGCGAGGAACCGGCGTGTGATGCCGTGGTCCTCTACGATCAGGATGGTGGGGGGTTCTGTGTCCATGCCGGCAAGAGCCGCCAGCTACCTCCGGATCACCCCCTGCAACATCGCTTTCAGGCTCCCGGCTGAGAAGGATTGCGACATATGATGCCGACGCCCATGTACCGACGCGGCAACTACACCTCGGGCGACGATTTCGTCCTCGAGTACGGAGAACTGCGCTTCACGTTCAACGAGCGTGACTTCCGCGAACGCTGCGAGCAGGCCGCTCGCAAGCTCGGGTTCCTGGGCGGAGCCGTAGAGGAGGACGAGGCCGAGGACCTGATCAACCTCGTGGTCAACGGCGAGGTCAGCGACCCGGCGAGTGCGCTCGGCCAGCACGTCAACGATTGCTGGTCAGAGCTCGTCGGCCCCTCCGAACGCTCGTTGGTCCACTGGCTGCGGCGGCTCATCTTCCGCGGGGCGTGGCTCGACCAGCGGGTCAAGGAAGGCGAGCTCGACATCGCCTTCGACGAGGACTCAAACGCCTTCGTCTACGTCCAGCCCGATCGCGGTGGCGAGCCGATCGAGCTCGCACCCGAGCCGAGCTGGAACCGCGTCGCCTACGTGCGCCGCTAGACCCAGGGCCTCAACCGGCGCCGGAGAGGCCGGCCACGTCCTGATCATGAGGGGCGGGGTTGTCGAGCAGCAGGCGCGGGACCGTGACCAGCTTGTAGCCGCGGCGTCGCAGCTTGCGGATGATCTGCGGAAGCGCGGCGATCGTCTCCGTGCGGTTGCCGCCGGCGTCGTGCATCAGGATGATCGCGCCCGGCTTGGCGCCCCGAACAGCGGAATCGACGATCGCCGTGACGCCCGGGACTTGGTAGTCATTGGTATCGACGGTCCAGAGCACCATTAGCATCCGATAGCGCTTGAGCAGCTTCAGAGTGGTGTTGTTCCAGAGCCCGTAGGGCGGCCTGAACAGGCGCGGAAAGGGCGCTCCGTAGTCGCCGATCGCCGTCGTCTGCTCCAACAGCTGCTGCTGCTGTTGTTTGGGCGAGAGCTCCGACATCGGCGCGTGGGTCTCGGTGTGGTCGCCGATTGGATCCCCACGGGCGACGATCGCCGCCGTTGAGGCGTGGAAGTACTGCTCGAGGATCCCCACCTCGAAGAAGGTCGCCGGGGTATGGGTGCGCTGCAAAATCGACAGGACCTGGGGGGTGTAGGGGCCCGGCCCATCGTCGAAGGTGAGGGCGATCTCGCGATGCTGGGACCCGGCGACCCGCACGTACGGCGTATAGGCGAGCGTCCGGTTGATCGCAGCGTTCTCGTCGCTTTGCTCGGCGAGGGCAAACGAGCCGGTCCCGCTCGCCGCCAGCGTCTCGATGCGCCGGAAATAGCCTCCGGGCGCGATCGCCGCCCCGCGCGCGCCCGTCGAGCTCGAACCCGATCCGGCGCTCGCCCCGACGATGATGCCGAGGATCAGCGCCAAGCCGGCCATGGTCGCCAGCGCTGCCGCCCGCCGGCGCCTGTGGTGGACCGACAGTGGCGGGCGCCGCCGGGCGCCGGTCAGAGCGGTGGCCGGCGGCGGGTCAAGTCGTTCGTCGGATGCGGAGTAGCCGTCGTCCATCAATCAGGGGTGGCCCGTCGAGGGCGGGCTGTTCTCGCTGCACTGCAGCTCAGAGCCCGGCCGCGGGCAGCCGCAGACTAGCGCTCGCCACGCCTCGCGATGCACCGTTATCACCGACCCGCACACTAGGCTGGTGGCCGCATGAGTTCCTCCGTCTGGCTGGTGATCCCCACTTACAACGAAGCGCCCAACCTCGAGGGAGTCGTCGCCGCCGCTCGGGCGAGCCTGGAGCGAGCCGCCCCCGGCGACCATCAGGTGCTGATCGTCGACGACAACTCGCCCGACGGCACGGGCGCGATCGCGGACAGGCTGGCGTCAAGCGACGCGACCGTCGAAGTCCTGCACCGCCCGGGCAAGACGGGGCTTGGGCAGGCCTATGTGGCCGGCTTCGCCCGTGCCCTGGATGCCGGGGCGCGGCTGGTGATCGAGATGGACGCCGACTTCTCCCACGACCCGAGCTACCTGCCGGTGCTCATCGAAGCCGCGCAGCATGCCGACCTCGTGCTCGGCTCCCGGTACGTCGACGGCGGCGGTGTTCGCGACTGGGGGCTGGTTCGGCGGCTGATCAGTCGCGGCGGGGGCATCTATGCCCGGAGGATCCTCGGCGTCCACGTCCAAGATCTCACCGGTGGGTTCAAGTGCATCAGACGCGAGGTCCTCGAGGCGATCGACCTACCCAGCCTCCGTGCCGAGGGGTACGTGTTTCAGATCGAGGTCACCTACCGCGCGATCCTGGCCGGCTTCGAGGTGGTCGAGGTCCCTATCGTGTTCTCGGACCGGACTGCGGGTAAGTCAAAAATGTCCAGTCGGATTGCGCTCGAGGCGATGTGGATGGTCCCGGCCATCAGGCGCGCCGGCCCCACCGCGCCGGCCCCCGCCAAGACCCCCGTGCGGCGATCCTCCTAACGAGATCCCAATTGTGTTCAAATCGGCCTTGTCAAAGCTCCGGGCATCCTGATTCGGTGCCCCCGTTCACAGACATCACATGAGCGTCCGCGAACCCCTCGGAGCCACCCCACAATCGGGCGGCTTTCCGTTCTCCTCGGGAGCCCTCGACGCCCGTCGCGACCGCGTCAGTAGCCGTCGCGGCCTGTTCGCCCTCGCCGGACTGCTCCTGACCGGCATCCTTGTCTCGGTCGCGGCCGCGAACACCAATTCGCTGTTGCCCGAATCGATTCGGCCGGTTGCCCCCGGTCTCGCCGGGGCGTTCGCCGGGACCGGTCTCGACCTCCATGTCGGCGGGGCGATCGCGGTCCTGACCCTGATGTTCATCTCATACGCGGTGGTGGTGGCCGCCGCCGGAGAGCTGTCGGCGAAGGTGGTCGTGATGGCGATCGCGGCCCTCTACGCCGTGGTGCTCCTGGCCCCGCCGCTCGTCTCGACCGACGTGTTCAGCTACCAGGCCTACGCGCGAATGGGGGCGCAGTACGGCATCAACCCGTATCTCAACGGGCCGCATGCCATCGCGCTTGACCCGATCTTTCCCTACATCGGCGCCAAGTGGTCCAACTTCCCGAGCGCCTACGGCCCGCTGTTCACCGTCGGCAGCTACGCGCTCGCGCCGCTCTCGATCGCGTCGAGCGTAGTCGCCTACAAGCTGATCGCGGTGCTCGCCAGCCTCGTGATGGTGGCGCTCGTGTGGCAGGCCGCCCGATTGCGCGGCAACGACCCGGTTCGGGCGATCGCGCTCGTCGGCCTCAACCCGCTGGTCGTCATCTACGGTATCGGTGGCGGTCACAACGACCTGCTGATGCTTGCGGCGGTGGTGGGAGCGGTCTACGCCATCCTCAGGTCGCGGGCGCGGCTCGGGGGCGCGCTGACGATGGTCGCGATCGGCATCAAGCTGACCGCCGGGCTGGTGCTGCCGTTCGCGCTCGCATCGGGAGGGCCGCGACGAGGTGACAGCCGCCGCCGCGACCTTCTCGTGGGCGCCGGAGTCGGCCTCGCTCTGATCATCGCTCTGGGGTTCGCGCTGTTCGGCTCGGGCGCCTTCCACCTCCTGGCGACGGTCAAGCAGAGCCAGAGCGAGGGTGACTGGAAGAGCCTGCCTGGAGTCATCTCGACCCGCCTCGGGATGCCCACCGTCGGTCACATCGCCGGGTACCTGCTGGCCGCGGGCTTCGCGGTCACCTGCTTTTGGCTGCTGAACCGGGTGTGGCGAGGTCGTATGGACTGGATCGAGGGCGCCGGTTGGGCGACCCTCGCGATGCTCCTCGCCTCAAGTTCGCTGCTGCCGTGGTACGTGGCCTGGCTGCTACCTCTCGCGGCGCTCGGACACGATCGCCGGCTGGTCCGAATGGCGGTCGTCATGACCGGCATCGTGCTGGCAATCCAGCTGCTGGGCTACATCCCCCACGGTGGGGGATTCCTTTAGTAACGGAATTTCCGGGGCACACGTACTTACGTGGGCTGCCACTTAGCGC
>JBAPXO010000037.1:0-10712 GCA_049284255.1 Solirubrobacteraceae bacterium
CGCTGGACGTGGTGCGCTCGATCTGCGGCCTGTTTTCGGCGCCGGAGGCCAAGGCGGTCGGCCGGATCATCGCCATCGTCGGCGCCAAGGGCGGCGTGGGCACGACCACGGTGGCCGCCCACCTCGCGCTGGCGGCGCGCGAGCTCGGCGACGTCTCGGTAAGCCTGGTCGAGTACGACCTGCAGGCTGGCGACCTCCGGGCATTCCTGGACCTTCCGTACCGGCGCAGCGCCGTCGACCTGGTGCCGGTAGCCGAGGAGCTGACCACTCGTCATCTCCAGGAATCGATGTACACCCACCCCTCGGGCATGCGCGTCCTTCTCGGTCCCCAGGACGGAGAGCAGGCCGAGGCCGTGACCGCGGCGGCGGCTCGCAACATCCTGACGGCGATCCGCACCCGCGAGGACCTGACGGTGGTCGACGCCGGCTCAACGCTGACCGAGGCCAGCGCGATCGCCGCCGAGATGGCCGACACGGTCCTGATCGTGACGACCCCCGATGTCATCTCGCTGCGCGGAGTGGTGCGGCTGTGCTCGCTGTGGGATCGCCTCAAGGTCAGCCCGTCGGAAACCGCCGTGCTGCTGAACCGCACCTCCCGCAAGCTCGAAGTGCAGCCCGACCTCGCGCGCCGGGTCGTGCCCGTGCCAGTGCTCGAGACCACCGTCCCGGCTGACTTCTTCGCGCTCGAGACCGCCGCCAACACCGGAATCCCGGTCAGCGACGCCGCCAGCGACGCCATGCTGCGCCCGATGGCGGCCGTGCTCGGGGAAATCTCGGCCCTGCCGGCGCCCGAGCACGAGGAGGCCAAGGTTGATCGCGCGCGCAGCATCCGGGCGCGCTTCGCCGGCGAGAGCGGCCAGGCGACGGTCGAGTTCACGGGCGTTTTGCCGCTGGCGATCATCGTGCTGCTCGCGATCTGGCAAATCGTGCTCGTCGGTACCTCGTTCGTGTTCGCCGGACACGCTGCCCGCGTGGGCGCTCGGGCACTCGCGGTGGGCAGCCCGGTGGTCGCGGCCGCCGAGAAGGACCTGCCCGCGGCCTGGCAGCACGGAGCGACCGTGAGCAAGGGCCCGGACGTCAACGGCAGCCAGACGGTGAGCGTGAGCGTTCCCGTACCCGTCCTGTTGCCGGGACTGCTCGGTGTGGGCTCGATCCACTCGTCGGCTCGCACCGTGATCGAGGACCAGCTGCTGCCCGGAGAAACCCAGCCGTGGTCACTGCTGGGCGGATCCACGGCCGCGGGCAACGCCGTCACCGGCCCGGCACTTCTCGCCGGGCTGCAATACGTCAAAGGGGACAAGGCGGTCATCAACCCCAAGACCGGCGCGGCCGAGGCGCCGATCAACGCGCCGCTGGCGGTCAAGGAACTGATCGGCGCGGCCAACGAGATCCACAACACCTCCTATCTCTACGGCGGGGGTCACACTGCTCCGCTGTCGCAGTTGCAGACGGCCTATGACTGCTCGGGCGCGACCTCGTTCGTGCTCTTCGCCGCGCACCTGTTCGGCGACACGGCGGAGAACTCGGTCGGCCTGGAGAGCTACGGGGATCCGGGCCGGGGCAAGTGGGTGACGGTGGAGGGAAGCACCCCCCACGCCTTCATCGTCATCGCCGGCTTGGCATTTGACACCTCCGCCGAGGGCGGCAACTACCCAGACATCCCTCCGGGCTCGGGTCCGCGCTGGCGCGAGCTGCCCTACGCGAACTTCGCCGATGGCTACGACTGGCATGCGCGCCACCCGCCCAATCTCTGATGCTCCGTCGGCGGTCTCGGTCAGAGCTGCTCGTGCTGAGCGGGGCGATCGTGCTGCTGATCGTCATCGCCGCGGTCACCTTTCGGGGCACCTCTTCCTCGCCGCAGAGCCCGGTGCCGTCGGGGCGTCCGGCGGCGCTGGCCTTCGCGAACTCCTACGCCACCTTCCTGGACGGACGGTCCCCGGCGACCGCGCTGCCCGCCGCGACCTCCCAGGTCAAGGCCCTGGCCTCGAGCGGGGGAACGATCCCTACCGCCTCGCGCGCGGGATTTCTGACCGTACGCCGGCTGCGCTTCAGCGGCGTGCAGGGAGCTCGCTACGCCACCGCGGTAATGGACGCCTCCGATCGCCGGCACGCCCTGCAGGCCGCCCTGACGCTCAGCTACAGCGACGGTCGCTGGGAGGTCAGCTACCTGATCCCACCGGACCTGTCGACCCTGTATGCCCAGGCCGCGGCACCTCCCCCGATCTCCCCGGCCGTCCGACGCGCCGCGTCGAACTTCACGCTCGCCTACGTCGACTACCGCGAGCACGTCAGGCACCGGCCGCCGGCCGGCCTGCCACTGATCCAACGCCAGATCGCCGCCGGCCAGGATCCGCTCGCGGGTCTGGCGCCCACCAAGGGTCCGGCTCGGCTGGACTCGATCAACGCGCTCCCGCAGGGCTCATTGACCTCGGTCGAGGCCGTGGCCTCCGATCACGGACGGCGGATCGACTTCCAGTTCATCCTGGAGCGGGCCGGCGGCCACTGGCAGGCGTGGCAGTTCCCGGTCAGCTCGCCGTGAAGCGGCTGGGCTCCGCCGTCGGTCAGGCCTCGGTCGAGTTCGGAGCCTCGATTGGCTTGGTGATCATCGCGGCGCTCGCGGCGTGGCAACTGGCGCTCGCGGGCTGGACAGCGGTCAGCGCCGAGAACGCCGCTCGCACGGCCGCGCGCGCCTACAGCCGGAGCGGCGATCAGGGCAGCGCCGCCACCGACGCCCACGAGTCGCTCCAGGGCGACGGCCTTGATACCGGCGCAAAGATCAGCTTCGACGGGGGGACCGCCAAGGTCGTGGTGAAGATCCCGATCGTGGTTCCGGGTATCCCATCCCCTGTGCACATCTCCGATACCGCCGACATGCCATCCACGGGATAACAGTGGGCCTCCGCGACCGCATCGTCTCTGAGCGCGAGCGCAACGCCACCTCGGCGCTGGACGGCACAGAGCTGTACCGGCGCCGCCTGCTCGAGGAGGTCGACTTCGCCGAGCTCGCCGAGCTCACCGAGTCCCAGCGGCGAGTGCGCCTGGAGCGCCTCGTCGGGCAGATGGTCACCCGCGAGGGGCCCGTGATGACCACGTCCCAGCGCTCGGCGCTGATCCGCAGGGTGATCGACGAGGCGGTGGGCCTGGGCGTGCTCGAGCCCCTGCTCGCGGACGAGAGCGTCACCGAGATCATGGTCAACGGCCCGGATGAGGTGTGGGTCGAGCGTGACGGGCGGATCGAGCGCGCCGAGACTCAGTTCACCAGCGAGGCGCAGCTCTTTCAGACGATCGACCGGATCGTCTCCCAGGTCAACCGCCGCGTCGACGAGTCCAGTCCGATGGTCGACGCTCGGCTGCCCACCGGCGAGCGCGTCAACGTGATCATCCCGCCGCTGTCGCTGATCGGGCCGGTGCTCACCATCCGCCGCTTCCCGCGCCGGTTCACGCTCTCGCAGCTCGTCGAGTCGGGCACGCTCGACGAACCGACGCGCCGCCTGCTGACCGCGGTCGTCCGCGGCCGGCTCAACGTCGTGATCTCAGGCGGGACGGGGGCGGGCAAGACGACGCTGCTCAACGCTCTCTCGGCGGCGATCCTCGAGCGTGAGCGCATCGTGACGATCGAGGAGGCCGCCGAACTCCAGCTCCAGCAGCCCCATGTCATCCCGCTTGAGGCCCGCCCCTCCAATGTCGAGGGCAAGGGCGAGGTCACGATTCGAGACCTCGTGCGCAACAGCCTGCGCATGCGGCCTGACCGGATCATCGTCGGCGAGGTCCGCGGCGTGGAGACACTCGACATGCTCCAAGCGCTCAACACCGGGCACGAGGGCTCGCTGGTCACCGTCCACGCCAACACCGCTGACGACGCCCTCTTCCGGCTCGAGACCCTGGCGACGATGAGCGATCTGAAGGTCCCCCACGAGGCGCTGCGCGACTACATCAACGGAGCCATCGACGTCGTGGTGCAGATCGAGCGCGGCGCTGACGGCTTCCGGCGAGTCGTGGAGGTGGCGGTCGTGGCCTCGCAGCGCGGCGAGACCTTCCAGCTCCAGAGCGCGATGCGCTTCGAGGCCGACCCGGTCGGCCCGGAGCTGCGGGTCAGCGGCCGACCGCGCCACTTCGAGCTTCCCGAGCGAATCGCCCGGCGGCTGATGCTCTCGGGAGTCGAGGTGCCTCCGGCCTTCCGGCCGGCCAGCCATGAGTCGGCGCCGACGCGTGAGGCGACATGACGGCTGAGGCGGCGATGAGCTCGTCGGGCGTGGCTTTGCTGGCGTTCTTCGGCGTGGCGGTCGTGTTTCTGTTCGGCGTCTGGCTCCTGGTCTCAAACTCGGCCCGCCGCAGCGCGCTTGCCGAGCGCGGGGGGGTCGAGATCCCCCGCCACCGCCGCGTGGATGAACTGCTCGAGTCGCGGGTGTCGCGCACCGAGCGGGGCGCGATCCTCTCAGAGCGCCTGCGCGCTGCGGGATCGGAGCGCTCGGCGGGACAGTTTCTGCTGATCGTGGCCGGCGTTGGCGTCGGTGTCCTGCTGGTCGTCCACCTGCTCTTCCCGCTGCTGCTGGCGATCGCGGCCACGGTCGTGGCCGTCTGGGGATGCTTCGCCTGGCTGCAGCGGCGTCTGGACCGCCGCAAGGAGGAGTTCATCGGCCAGCTGCCCGAGGTCGCGCGCCTGCTCTCCAACGGCGCGTCGGCGGGGCTGTCGATGCCGGCCGCACTCGAGCTGACCGTGCGCGAGATCGAAGCCCCGGCGCGCGACGAGCTCCAGAAGGTGGTCGAGGAACTCCAGCTCGGCCGGTCGATGGCCGATTCCCTGGAGAGCCTGCAGCGCCGGCTTCCGTCGAGAGAGATTTCGGTACTGATGACCACCCTGATCATTCAGCAGCGCGCCGGCGGCGACGTCGTCCATGCGCTCCAGGAGCTCTCCGAGACCCTGGACAGCCGCCGTCAGACGCTGCGCGAGGTCACCACGCTGCTCGCGGGGGCGGTGTACACGTCCTACCTGGTCCCGGTGCTCGGCCTCGGCGCGCTGCTGCTGCTCAACGCCATCAACTCCCGGGTCCTCAAGGAGATGACCAGCAAGCCGGCGGGGATCATCGCCCTGATCGTGGCCTCGATGCTCTACGCCGTCGGCTGGGTGGCGATCCGGCGCACGACCAAGGTGGAGCTGTGATTGATCCTTTCGTTGCCGGGCTCGCGGGGGCCGCGTGCGTGGCCGTAGGCGCACGGGGCATCGTGTTGATGCGCTCGCCGTCGGTCATCGAGCGTCGGGAGCTCGCCGCCGAGGCCGTCGAGCGCCAGCCAAAGCGGGGCCCGACACGCCATCTCATCGATGCCCTCGGGGTTCGGTTCGGGCCTCGGCTGCTGGCTCGCATGGGCGATCGGCGCCGAGGGATCGTGCAGGCCCGGCTCGACCGCGCCGGACGGCCGGGGAACATGGATCTTGAGCGCTACGCGGAGATCAAGGCGGCGACGCTGGTGCTGGCGATCGTCCTGGCGATCCTGCTCGTGCTCATCGGCTCCTGGCTGTCGGCCGCGCTGATCGTGTTCGCGGGGTGGGTGGGCGTGGACTGGTGGCTGGCTCGCACCGGCCGGCGCCGCCAGAACGAGCTTGAGCGCCAGATCCCCGACTTCATCGACATCCTCTCGATCACCGTGCGTTCGGGGACCGGTTACCGGGCGGCCCTGGCCCGGGTGGCGGGAGCACTGACGGGCCCACCGGCCGAGGAGGTGCTCTACACGCTGCGCCAGATGGAGCTCGGAGCGACCCGGCGGGAGGCCTTCGACGGACTGCGCGAGCGAAACAGCAGCCCGACGCTCGACAGCTTCGTCGCCGCCCAACTGCAGGCCGAGGAGCTCGGGGTGCCGCTGGCCGACGCGCTCGCGAGCATCGCCGCCGACACCCGACGGTCAGCCGCCCAGGCGGCTCGGCGCCGCGCCCAGCGCACCGTTCCGCGCGTGAGCCTGATCACCGCTGTGGTCCTGCTACCGGCGACCATGATCCTGATCGGCGTTGGGATGGTCATCGGCTCCGGGATCCACTTGGGAGGAGCCTTTGGTTGATCGCGCGCAGGTCGACCATTGGGTCGGCCGACTGGTCCGCGTCCTGGTCGTTTTCCGGGCGCTGATCCTGCTCATCACGCTCCTGCTCGTTCCCAACTACACGCCGGTCATCGGACTGGCGGGGCTGGCGGCCGCGATCGTCAGCTACATCCCGATCCGCCACTGGGATCGGATCGCGCCCACCGTCGCTCGCCATCCCGGCTATGTGGCGGTTGAAATGCTGCTGGCGACGCTGATCCTCGCCGCGGCGGGCGCGCGCAGCTCGTTCTTCTACTTCACCCTGGGCACGGCGGCGATCGTCGGGGTGGTCTACGGACGCCGTGGTGCATTGCCCTTCTCGGCGCTGCTGATCGCCCTGTATGAGCTCGTGGCCCTGGAGGGATTTCCGAGCATGCATCCACTCCACGATGCTCTGAGCACCGTGTTCGTCCCCGCGCTGTATCCGCTGGCCATCGGTGCCGGCATCGCGGCCCGTGAGCAGATTGAGCGCGGCGCCGCCACCGAGGTTCTGCTCCGCGATCGCACCGAGGCGCTGGCCGCCGAACGCGAGCGCCTGCGCGTGGCGCGGGAGCTACACGATTCGCTGGCCAAGACCGTGGAGGGGGTGGCCCTGTCGGCCTCGGTGCTCAAGGGCCGCTGCGAGCGCAACCCCGCGAGCGCGGCGCTGCTCGCCGACCAGCTCGCCGGGGACGCCCGGGAGGCGGCGCTGCAGGCGCGAGCCCTGATGTCAGATCTGCGACCGGTCGCCGACGAGGGGACCCTCGCCGACGCCGTGCGCCTGCGGGCCGAGGGGTTCGCTGACCGCGCCGGCGCCTTGGTCAATGTGGACGATGGCCTGGGCGACTACGCGCCCGAGCTCAGCCCGAGGGCTCTGCACGAGCTCTTGAGCATCCTCGGAGAGGCGCTGATCAACGCCGACCGTCACGGTGAGGCGTCGCGCATCGTCGTGGCCCTGAGACGCGAGGGCGAAGGCGTGGCGCTGACCGTGACCGATGACGGACCGGGCATCAAGGAGCCCATCGACCTCGACGCGCTCAAGGCCGCCGGTCACTACGGACTCGCCGGCATGCACGAGCGCGCCGAAGCCGCCGGCGGTGCTCTGACGCTCGGCTCGGCACTCGGCGGCGGAACTGTGGTCGCGCTCTGGGTCCCCGAGCTCGAGACCGACCGCGAGCGCGATGCGGCGAGGGCTGATGCTAAGCGTGGCTCCTGGACACGGGTGACGGCGCTGCTGCGGCGAAGGCGCGTCGAGGTGACGCCATCTGCGAGGGTGAAGGCATGATCCGCGTGCTGATCGTCGACGACAATGCCGTGATCCGGCGCGGGGTCGCCGCGCTGCTCGAGGACGTCTCGGACGTGAGGATCGTCGGCGAGGCCGGTGACGGCGCCGAGGCGCTCCGGCTGGCCTCCCAGGCCGAGCCTGACGTCGTGCTGCTCGACGTCCGGATGCCCGTGATGGATGGCATCGAGGCCGCCGGTCCCCTCTCGGAACGGGCGCGGGTGATGATGCTGACCTACACCGACGAGAAGGACCAGGTCGTCGCCGCGATCCGCGCCGGCGCGTCCGGGTATCTAGTGCACGGCCAGTTCGACGCCGAGGAGCTCGTGGCCCGGATCCGGGAGCTCGCTGCCGGGAACACCGTCCTTTCGCCGGCCGTTGTCGGCACGGTGTTCGAGGCATTGCGGCGCACGCCGGGCTCACCTGACGAGGCCTCGGGACCGGCGTCGCTGACCGCCCGCGAGCAGGAGATCATGAACCTGATCTCCCAGGGCCTCACCAACGCCCAGATCGCCGACAGCTTCGTGCTCAGCGAGAAGACGGTGAAGAACCACGTCAACCGCATCTACTCCAAGCTCGGGGCCAGCAACCGGGCTCAGGCCACGGCGCTGTGGCTGGGCACGGCCCGCCCGTGACGCCTTCGCGGCGAGGGGGGCCCACGGGTCGCGTGGGTCCTTTGGGTACCCGCGCTTTGGGCCCTCGGACCCTGGTGAGCTCGCCGGGCCGAGCCTAACCTGGGAATCCATGCGGCACGACCCCCTCGCCCCGGCACTACTGCGCGTTCGGGCCGTGCTCGGACTTCTGGGCGCCCACCTTCAGGGCATGCTCGATCGGGCGCGCGACGAGCGCGGGCAGGACATGGTCGAGTACGCCGGGGTGCTGATCGTGGTGGCGGCCATCGTGGTGGTCGTGGCAAGCGACGGTGGATCGATCGCGCACTGGATCACCTCGGGGGTCTCCAAGGAGATCAACACGATCTTCAACGGCAAGTAGGCGCCGGGCGCGGACGGCGGGGCGTGCCGCTGCGCGGCACGGGGCGGACATGGCCGGTCAGGCCGGCGGCGGGCTGGGGCTGACCGGCACGCGGATGCGCGTCCCCCCCTGCGGGGTCACGAGGGTCACGGCGTCGACACCCGCGGGGGGAGCCGGGAAGTAGGCCCAGTACTTATAGACCTGGCCGTGTCCGATGTTGGCGTTGACGCTCCCGGTGAGCGGCGCGCCGCCGATGTTGTGCAGCACCAAATACTCGGTGCCCGACTGCGGAGCGACGACGTAAAAGCCGCTGATTCCGAACGCACCGTTGAGTACGTACTGGAACGGAGCGAGCTCCGGCGGGACGGTATTGGTGCCCAGCATGTCGGACTCGGAGGTGCACCCGCCCGAAGTCAGACAACCGATGGAGAGCCGTGCAACCATCAGGTTGCCTTCCCTGAACAGCGAGTCGACGCTCAACGAGTAGTGGTCCTTGTTCATAGGCGGACCCGCCTTGAAGGTCGCAGTCTGTGAGCTCGCCGCACTCGCTGTGGACGGTGCCGCCGGGGCTGGGGGCTTGGGCGGGGCGAGTTTCTTGACCGCGAAGACGATCGTGACCCGGCGGTTGAGCGCTCGTCCTGCGGGATTGTCGGCGCCGTCGGGCTGGGTGTTGGGGGCGACCGGATCGGCCGAGCCCTTGCCGCTGGCCACGTACTTGACTGACGGCGTGTTCGGCGCCAGCGCCTTGACGACCGACTTGGCCCGGGCGATCGAGAGCGGGACGTTGACGGCGTTTGATCCGATCGAGTCGGTGTAGCCCGTGACGGCCACCGATCCCACCGCGCGCGACTTGATCTGGGCGGCGGCGCCGGCGAGGATCGAACGAGCCTTGGCGGTCAGGGAGGACTTGGCAAACCGAAACAGCACGTCGCTGCTCAAGGTGATGGTGTCCTGGTGCGCGGATTCGGCGTCGCTGCCGGCGGGGTTGCCGGAGGTGGCGACGAGGGCCTGGACGGGGAGGTGCAGTCCTGTGGTCGTGGTCGTCGCCGCGGTCTGCACGAATGGCGCCGGCGAGGAGGCGACCCCCGTCTCGGCCGTGGGGCCTGATCCGTCGGAGATCGGCACCCCCGAGACCTGTGGGCCGCCGTTGGGGAAAGTGATGTCCATCGATGTCACCGAGGCCGGGGGCGCCGGGTACCTGACCCACGCCAGGTAGTTGCGGGTGTCGCTGATCAACGGGAGCTTGGAGGTGAACGGCCGCCCCTCGGAGTCGCGGACCGGGAGGTACTGCAGGAGATTGCCGGGATCGATCAGGGTGACTCCGGCCGCGGTGTCAGTGTCGGTCTTGATGGAGTTGATCAGCTGGCCCGAGCTGTTGGGGTTCAGCGGTTTGAGGGTGTCGGAGGTATCGCAGCCCGAGCTGGCCTGATCGGGGCAGCTGATCCCGAAGTCGAGCACCAGGAACGGCCCATCGCGCCGTAGGTCATAGATCGAGACGCGCATCGGCTGGGGTCCGCTCCCCGACGAGGCGTTGTAGGTGTAGACGGCGAGGGGGTGGGTCGGGGCCTGCGTGGCCGTGGTCGAGCTCTTGGTCGGCGACGTTGCCGGGCGCGTGGAGGAGCTGTGCTTAGAGGAACCGCCCCCGCAGGCGCTGAGCGCGACCGTGCACGCCGTCGCCGCAATAGCGGCGTGAATTACCTGCCTGCGCCGTGAACTCCGCGACCGCAACCGGGCGATCGTATCGAAGGCTTCCGACCCTACGTCGCGATCGCGCGGGCTTCGAGAGCCGATCCGCGGGGCCCAGGCCAGACCCTGGGGGCCCAGGAAAATGTGGGCCCCCAGGACCACCGGAAGTTGAGCCCCCCGACTCTGGCGCGACCCGGCGACCGAACTTAGCCTTCCGAGCATGGAGTTGGTCAATCGAGTGCAAGGAGGGTCCTGATGTCGGATCTCATGCTTTCAAGCGCCGTTCGGGCCCAGGTCGCCCGGGTCAATCTGGTTCAGACGCTCGTCGGGTATGCCAACCACGTCGTTGAGCGCGCCCATCGTGAGCAGACCGGGCAGGACATGGTCGAGTACGCAGGCGTGCTGATCGTCGTCGCCGCGATCGTTCTGGCTGTGGCCACGCAGGGCAGCCAAATCGCCGGTTTCATCACCTCGGGGATCTCGAAAGAGGTCAACTCGATCTTCAACGGCAAGTGAACGCGCGGGGCGGGGGTCGTGGACGTCACTGACGGGCACGACCCTCGTTTGGGGTAATGGGCGTCCTCAGTCCGGGGCGCCCCGACGTCTTTAAGGGGCTGAAGCGCAAGAACGGCCACGCCGAGGCGGGCGATGGCTATGGAGTGCTGATCGCCCTGGTGGTGGGCGCGATCGCGGCAGCCCTGCTGGTGCTGCTTCCTGACTCGAT
>JBAPXO010000038.1:0-7636 GCA_049284255.1 Solirubrobacteraceae bacterium
GGGTAGAACTCCGGTTCGTTGCCCAGCTCGAAAGCTTCGATCAGCCTCACGCCGACGTACCGGTTGAAGTCGGCGACCTCGGCGGTGGCGATCTTGGAGTCGATCTCGGGGGGCGCCTTGAGGTCCAAGCCGAGCACGGCCTTGCCGCCCAGCGCCGTGAGGAGCGCCCGCACGTCGGAGGCCCACCGCGGGGTGAGCGTGTAGAGGTAGGGCGGCTTCTTCATGCCGGGGACCCTCCACCAGGAATCGTCTGCTGAATTACCGCCCAGGCGCAGCAGGGGCGGTGCGCCGGGGGAGAGGTTGCTCAGCAAGTGGAGGAAGGGCGTGTCTGGATCGGAGGCGGCGCCCGACAGGGCGGGGATCGTGTCGAGCTCGGTGGCGATGCCCAGGAAGCCCTGGGCCGTGGACGTCGCAGCCACGGCGGCAGCGCCTCCGGCCCTGATGGTCGCCCTCTGGGAGGCGGGAGTGCGTACGGTCGCGCCGCTCGCCCCGCTCTCGATCCCGGAAACCGCGCCCGGCCCCGCATTGTCGACAGTCACCCGAGCGACCGATTCCGCCGTCGTCGTGGTCGCGTGCCTGTACATGGCGGCCGGAGCGGTAGCGCGCGCCACCGGCGCGCCCACCGCGCACACAGCGACGAGAGCCGCCACGCGGGCGGTCAGACAAGCTCTAGACATGCATCCTCCATGGATCAGGACTCGGGCAGACTGGCCCAGCACCCCCGTCATGACCCCTCATTGCGCTCTGCGCCGAATTTGTTACTGCCCGGCGATCCGCCCGTTACAGAACTTGACGCATGGGCGTCCGCGGGAGGCCTCAGCGGCGGCGGTCCGGCTCGCCGGCGTGACGCCGGCCCCCATCGCTCCAGGTGATCGTCGTTACCGCGGCGGCACCTGAGCGAACATCGACACTCTCCGCACTCTCACGCGAAGGGAGCGGCGCTGTCCCTGATCCGCCGCGCCGCCGTCATGATCACGGCGGCGACACAGCCGATGAGACCCCCAGCAACGCCGGCAGGAACCCCGAGCTCAAAGATGGCAAACCAAGCAGTCGCTGGATTCGCCATCAAGCCAACGATCAGCCCAGCGACCGCCCCCATTAGACCCCCCATGGCTGCTCCGGTGGTCGCCCACCGTTCCAGTAGAGACCAGCGGCGGGGCTCGAGGCCGGACGCATAGCTGATTCCGCGTCGTAGCCAGATCCCGGCCCACGTTGCCGTGGCTAGCGCGATCCCCCATACCGTTGACAGAACGAATTCGCCGGCTCGGCCAAGATCACCGTTCGTGGTTGCCGCACAGAGAGTGCCGATCACCAGCCCGAATGCGAGCGGAGCCAGCAGCGCTCTGCCATACCCCGAGATCATCCCGAGGACCGCCGCCACCACGAGCGTGATCAGCAGGGTGGGGGCCAATTTCTCGTTGGCCATGGAGTGGGGTTGCAACACCCACAGGGTCACGCCAGCGCCATAGACAAATATGGAGAGAACGTCGCCGAGACGTCCAGGCCGCAGGTGTGCCGTCACGACCCTGCCTGGAGCTCGGCTCGCACCGACTCCGCTAGCCCCAGAAGAATGCGGACCTCGCGTTTACCGATACCCGGTCGCGATTCACACGCCATGCAGCAGAGCACGTACAGGCGCATGTCTGACATCTGAATCGGGACGCCAAGCCAGGCCCCCACCCCGAGCCGTCGTGCCATGGCAAGGTCGTTGACCCGGGTATCTGCTCGAGCGTCACGGATGTAGTTTCCGATGCGACCGTCGAGCATCCGCTGACAGAACGTGTGCTCAAGGGGGACCGAAGCGTTCTCCCAGGAACCGCGTCCTGGCCAGTCTCCGTCTGTGCGCTTCGCGACTTCGCGTCCGTCCCGAATCTCTGTCAAAAGAGCGACGTCGGTATCCAGCAGGGTGCGGGTCATCCGAAGCAGCTGGTCTAGCCGCTGGTCTGTGTCCGCCGGCCCGCGCGCGCCTTCGTCAGCGCGAACGATGGGCACCCCGCACTCGGGACAGGTCGACTCGAAGGTGTTGCGAGGCCCATAGCTCAGAACACCGCACGTCGGACACCGAAAATAGGGCACGACTCCTACCCCGCCATCGTCCAGCTCACAGTGCCACGGTACCAGCCTGCGAGGCTGCCGGCGAAGGGCCGCAGCACGGGAACAGGCCGCCGTCACACGACCGAACGCCTCTGGCGGCTCTGGATCGCCGAGCGCGTAGGCTCTGCGCTGAGGAGGACAGGTGACGCAAGCAAGGCGCGAGCAGCATGCGAGGGACGATCGGGACGAGACCCCCGACGAGCGGCTTGATCGCAACACGATCGAGCTGCTCAACGAGCTGCGGGTCGCCGGCACGGGGATTCAGGTGATGTTCGCGTTCTTGCTCGTCGTGCCGTTCAACGCCGGCTGGTCGAAGACCACTTCGTTCGAACGCACCGTGTATTTCGTGACCTTGGCGCTCGTCGCGGTCGCAACATTTCTGCTGATGGCGCCCCCGGTCCATCACCGACTCCTGTTCCGCTACCACGAGAAGCCTTACCTGATCGCCCTCGCCAACAAGCTGGCGATCGCGGGCCTGGTCTTTCTCGCGCTGGGCTTCACCGGGATCCTGGTGCTGCTCTCGGACTACGTGGTCGGCGGCGGCGCGGCGATCGTCGCGGGCGTGCTCACGCTGTCGATCACTGGTGGACTGTGGTTCGCGGTGCCCCTCGTGCGCCGCCGGCGAGACCGGTAGGCATAGCGCGGTCGGCGGCGTGAAGTCCGCTCCCCAGGACGGCCCCTACGCCCGGTGGTATGAGGAGCAGTTCGGCAGCGGGCAGGCCGAGCGCTTCCAGCGCTGGACCGAGGAAGGCAGCGCTGCTTAGCGGATGACCGCGTTGGGTTGGACGGCGAGGAGTGCCGACCAACCCTAATGCCGCGGCGGCTACTCGACGGGTGCCGGGTCGAGCTTGAGGGCAACCGAGTTGATGCAGTAGCGGTCACAGCCGTCCGGGCCGTCGTTGAAGACGTGGCCCAGGTGCCCGCCACAGTTGGCGCAGGTCACCTCAGTGCGGCGCATGAACAGGCTGCGGTCCTCGTGCAGCTCGACGTTGGCGCGATTGGCCGGGTCGGTGAAGCTTGGCCAGCCGGTACCCGAGTCAAACTTGGTGTCTGAGGAGAAGAGCTCCGCGTCGCAGGCGGCGCAGCGGTAGATGCCGTCCTCCTTGGTGTGGACGTAGGCGCCGGTGAAGGGTCGCTCGGTCGCCTTGTGGCGAAGCACCTGGTACGCCTCCGGACTGAGCTCCTGGCGCCACTGGCCGTCGGTCTTCTCGATGCGCTGGGTCATTGCGCTCCTTTCGTGGTTCATGTACGAAGTTTGACCCGGTCAGCGCCGAAACGGTTCATCGTCCACGCTGGTCCAGGGCGGTCTGCGAATCTTCTTTCCGGATGACCGGGTCACACCCCCGATGAGCCCTCTCTGGCATGAGTTGCGCTTCCGCCGCGATCATCGGTGGACGCCCCCGCACATGTCCGCCTACGTCGATTCAGACCTGTCGGCTTGGGCCCGGGCGCGCCTTGAGCGCCACACGGCGGAGTGCTCAGATTGCCGGAGCACCCTCGAGGACCTCCGACACATGCTCGCCCTGCTCCAGAGCGCGCCGCCGCCAGACCCTGTCGCCGATGTCCCGGTGATCGCCAGCGCCGTCCTGCGGCGGCTGCATGAGCCAGCCGACCGCTGATCCGGATGACGAGCGCGCCCTCATCGGACGGGCGCGCGCCGGAGACGAGAGCGCCTTCGCGCAGCTCGTAACCGAGCACACAGCGCGCGTCTACGGTGCCCTGCGGCGGTTCGGCCTAGATCCGCAGGAGGCCGACGAGGTCGCGCAGGAGGTCTTCCTGCGCGCCTGGCGCGGCCTGCCCCGGTTTGAGGAGCGCTCCAAGTTCTCCACCTGGCTCTACCGGATCGCGTTCAACGAGGCCCAGCGGCGGCTCGCGCGCAGGCCGCCGGCGACGGCGTTCAGCCGGCCCGGCGACGCGGACGCGATTGCTGCGCTACCGGATGCGATCGGTGCCGGCCCCCAGGCCCGCACACTTGACCGGGAGTTCGGGCAGATGCTGCAGCGAGCCCTGGCGGAGCTGCCTGCCGACCTTCGCGCGGCGGTCGTCCTGCGCGACCTCGAAGGGCTCTCCACCGAGGAGGCCGCAGCGGCGTCTGGCGTTCGGCAAGCAGCGTTCAAGAGCCGCCTTCATCGTGGGCGGATGCAGCTCCGTGCGTTGCTCGAGCCGTACCTCCGGCTCGAGCACGCACACTGACTCGCCTTTAGCGGGTCGAGGGCACCTCGATGGTGACGCCACACGCCAGGTACCCGGAGCGCTCGTAGTAGCGCTGGTGGTACTCCTCGGCGCGGTAGAACGTCGTCGCCGGAACGATCTCGGTCACGATCGGCTTGACGAGCGACTCCTGCTCGGAGTCGCGGGTGACGAGGGCGAGGCGCTCCTGCTCCGGATCATGGAAGAAGATCGCGGAGCGGTACTGGCTTCCGAGATCCCAGCCCTGCCGGTTCGGGGTGGTCGGATTATGGATGTGCCAGAAGGTGTCGAGCAGCTGTCGGTAGCTCACCGTCGCCGGGTCGAAGATGACCTCGACGGCCTCAGCGTGGCCGGTCCTGCCGCCACACACCTGCTCGTAGGTCGGATCCGTGGTCGTGCCGCCGGTGTAGCCGACGGTCACGTCGAGCACGCCGTCGAGCTCACGGAACGCAGCCTCCACGCCCCAGAAGCAGCCAGCGGCGAAAGTCGCGCGCTGGGCGCCGTCAAGGCGGGCCGAGGTGACGGGGGGCTCAGCACTCAAGTGGGTCATTGGGTCCTTTCAATCAAAGGGAGAAAGCGTTTACCCCAATAGACCCTCGGCACGCCCCAAACGGTTCTTGTGCGGAGAACAGGCCGCCGGTCGATGCTGATTTTGGCGGCGCGGACGCGCCGTCTCAGAATTATGTCTCGGCCGCGCCGGCCAAACGGTAGATCGCCATAGGGTCGTCGGTGGGCTCGCTGGTGACGGGACGGACCGAGATCAGAGAGAACCCGTTGCGTTCGAGGACCCGGCGGGAGGCCCCGTTCCTGGCGTCCGGGTCGACGATCACTCCACATCCGGGGTGATGACGGCGAACCTCATCGACCAGGGCAGCGATCACTTGGGTTCCCAGTCCCCGTCCGACTGCGGTCGGATCGCCGATTGCGTAGTCGAGCCCGCAGTCCCCGGCCTGGGCGCCCAGCGCCGCTGCCTCGCTGGGATAGGCGTCGTAGGGATACCACTGACACCACCCGATGCGCGAGGCGCCGCCACGCTTCTGGCTGCCGTGTTCAAGGATCGTCAAGAGCTGTGTTGACTGGTCGCCGGCCCCCGACAACCGCGCGTTGAGTTCTTCAAGTTCGGCCTCTGGTGTGGTGTTCGGCAGCCACCAGCGGGCGACGTGGGGCTCCCGCAGCCAGTTCGCCACGTATGGAACGTCATCGGCCGTCATGGGACGCAGCTCGATCATGCGAGCGAGCGTATCCCCGCCCGTGATGACGGCCGCCGGGGGCGGCGATCCTCAGCCGCCCGGCAGCCGTCGCCTCTTGTTCGGGGCGGCCGCATCGTGGTTGCGCTCGCCGACCTTCTATGTTGATCGTGTATGGCGACCCCCGAAGACCTCACCGAGATCGAGCGCGCAGGACGCCGGTGTGCGATTTGCCACTCGGGCCGGCACTGGCGTCGGTTCGAGGTTGTCCGTCCTGAAGGCCAGGAACCGGTGGTCATGTGCGCTGCGTGCCGGGCGCGGTATGGGGCCACCCCGCCGGTGCCAGCGACTCAGCGGGCCGCTGCGCCCCCGGTTGCCAAACCCGAGGAGGCTGCACCCAAGCAGCGGTCTGCGCCACGCGAGGATCGACTAAAGAGGGCGCTCCGAGAGCTGCCTCGCGACACGCATTCAGTCGGCGAGATCGCCAAGGCGGCGGGACTCAACCACGAGAAAACCCTTCGCAGGCTCCATGCCCTGCAAGCCGCGGGCGAGGTTCAGCAGGTCGGCAGGCGCTGGTCGAACGAGCCCCCGTCGACTGACGTCGAGGCGGCCTTTGACCGGCTACAGGCCCGGACGAGCAACCTGCGGATCGTCAAAGATCGCGAACGGGTCGGCTGACTGCGCTCAGCGCCGGCCTGAGCCAGGCGCAGGCTGGCTCGAGCGTCACTGTGACAACGATGGTGCCGCCGATCCTCCGCGCTCCGATGCGCGCGCGCACCCACGATGCGCCAGCCGGCGCCGGAGCGGACTTCGGTGTCGCGCGTACCGGCTCGGACGCATCGCCGGCGACTGGCGGTATGACGATTCGCCTGCCGCCCGCGCGGTCGGCATCCATCACGTGCGCCCGACCGTCTGGTCGCCCCGCCGGTTCGGCCAACGGGTTGTCCCGGACGCCGTGGCTCGCACGTTCGCTCGCGGGGGACTTAACCTCCAGCGCATCAACGATCCGGCGGTGCAGCCGGAGACCGCCGACGCGTATCGCGACGGGTGAACCGGATGTGAAGCTCACCGCTGCGGGGACCGCCGCCAGGTAAGACGAGATCTGGCGGATGTACGACCGGCGGCGTCGTCGCGGCTGAAACGCGTTCTACGAGGGCGTCTTGAAGTAGCGGTCCAGCGATGCGCCAGAGAATGAGCGCCGGGGGTCGTCAAGGTGACGTCGTAGTAGCTCGTCTTCTGACGGTAGCTCCAGGAAGCCATTAAGCAGACGCACGAGGACGACGCTCGCCACAATCCAGATCACGCCAGCCACCGGTCTGGTGATCAGGAGCACGCATCCCAGCATCACCAGCGGAAGCACCCAGGGGGATAACCATCGCTTCATGGGACTGTTCACCTCGACGACGCGCATTTACCGAGCGTCCGGCAGTTACATCATGCGCCCGGCGCCGCAGAAACGCAAGCCGGGCGACTTCCGCTGCGTAGGTCAGGTCTGTAGGAAGGTCAGCAAGTCGGCGTTGATCGTTTTGGCCTCGGTAGTCGGCATGCCGTGGGGGAACCCCTTATAGGTCTTCAGCGTCCCGTTCTGCACGAGCTCTGCGGAGAGCGGTCCGGAGTCGGCATAGGGAACGATCTGGTCGTCGTCGCCGTGCATGACCAGAACCGGGACCGTGATCTGCTTGAGGTCCTCGGTGAAATCGGTTTGGGAGAAGGCGACGATGCCGTCGTAATGGGCCTTGGCTCCGCCCATCATTCCTTGGCGCCACCAGTTCTCGATGATGGCCTCGGACGCTTGCACGCCCGGCCGGTTGAACCCGTAGAAGGGGCCTGATGGCAGGGCCCGGTAGAACTCGGATCGGTTGGCGGCAAGCTGGGCCTGGAGGTCGTCGAACGCGCTCTTGGGCAGGCCGCCGGGGTTGGCGTCGGTCTGCACCATGAGGGGAGGCACCGAACTGATCAGCACCGCCTTCGCGACGCGGCTCTCGCCATGTCGCGCGATGTAGCGCACGACCTCGCCGCCGCCGGTCGAGTGCCCGATGTGCACGGCGTCGTTGAGATCGAGATGGGCGACGACCGCAGCCAGGTCATCGGCGTAGTGATCCATATCGTGGCCGTCGTTGGTCTGCGTGGAGCGCCCGTGCCCACGCCGGTCATGGGCGATGACG
>JBAPXO010000039.1:0-8428 GCA_049284255.1 Solirubrobacteraceae bacterium
GGTCTGGAGCGCCAGACGATTGGCCATGGAAATGAGGCTACCCCGGCGCTCATCCGGGCAATACCCTTGCTTGCAGTGCTTAGAGAGAGAGGAAAGGAGATGCTGCTTTGGCAGGGAATCGCGAATCGGTGACCGCCTCGAATGCTCCGGCGGCGGTCGGGCCGTATGTTCATGCGGTCCGCGCCGGCGGTCTGCTGTTCTGCTCAGGACAAATACCGCTCGATCCCCGGACCGGGGACATGGTGGGGGCAACGGCGGCCGATCAGGCCGGACGTTGTCTGGAGAATCTCGGCGCCGTGTGCCAGGCGGCGGGCGCAAGCCTGGGAGACGCCGTCAAGATAACCATCTACATGACTGACATGTCGGCGTTCTCGGCGGTGAACGAGGTCTACGCCTCGTTCTTCGAGTCCAGTCCGCCCGCCCGCGTGGCGATCGGTGTGGCGGCGCTACCGCGGGGCGCGCAGGTCGAGATGGACGCGGTGGTCGCGGTTGACGGCTGAGCCGACCTCGCTCTCCGGGACCGCGTCCGTTTCGGCGCGGGACATCGAGCAGGCCGCCGAGGCCGGCGCCGGCGTGATTCGGGAGACCCCGGTGCTGAGCTCGCGAACGCTCGCTGAGCGAACCGGCATGACGGTGGCGCTGAAAGCCGAGAACCTCCAGCGCACCGGTTCGTTCAAGCTTCGCGGGGCGATGGCCAAGCTCGCCTCGCTGGGCGACAGCTGCGAGTCGGGAGTCGTCTGCGGGAGTGCCGGAAACCACGCCCAGGCGGTCGCCTACGCCGCCCGGGCACGCGGTGTGCCGTGTGAGGTATTCATGCCCCAGGGGGCGGCGATCTCCAAGATCGAGGCAGCGATCGCCCTCGGGGCCGAGGTTCGGCTGGTCGGCGCCTCGGTGGACGAATCGTTGGCGGCGGCGCACGAGCGGGCGCGCGAGGGTGGACTGGCGTTTGTACACCCGTTCGAGGATCCGCGGGTGATCGCTGGTCAGGGCGGGCTCGGGCTCGAGCTCCTTCGTCAGGTCCCCGACATGGAGCGGGTGGTCGTGCCCGTGGGAGGCGGCGGGCTGATCAGCGGGGTGGCCATCGCCATCAAGTCCGCGCGACCGGAGGTCAAGGTCGTCGGTGTCCAGGTCGAGGGCTGCGCGCCGTTTCTGGCCTCGCTATCGGCCGGGGAGCCGGTCGCGGTCGCCTCGGCGCTCACGATCGCCGACGGAATCGCCGTCAAGCGCCCGGGCCGTCTGACGCTGTCGTTGATCGAGCACTGGGTCGACGAGATGGTGGTCGTCGGCGAGGACGAGGTCGCCGAGGCCATGGTGTTCTTGCTGGAGCGCGCCAAGCTCGTGGTCGAGGGGGCGGGTGCCGTCGGGGTGGCCGCGCTCCTGGCCGGCCGAGTCGCCCCGGAGGCGGACACGACGGTCGCGATCCTCTCAGGCGGAAACGTCGACCCCGGCCTGCTCGCCCAGGTCGCCCGCCGTCACGAGAGCCAGGCCGGACGCCGTCTGATGCTCCTGGCGCGGGTCCCCGACCGCCCCGGATCGCTGGCTCAGCTGCTTTCGCTGGTCGGCGGGCTCGGCGCCAACCTGCTCGACGTCGAGCACATCCGCGAGGGCCTGGATCTCCACGTCCGCGAAACCGCCGTCGCGCTCGTGCTCGAGACCCGTGGACCCGTGCACGCCGCCGAGGTGGTGGGGGCCGTGCGCGAAGCCGGCTACGCCGAACCGCTGGCGGTCCGGTAGCCCCGGTCGGGCACCGCGTGGACGGCGTCGCCGGGCCCGAGGCGAGCGCGCTGATAGGCGGCGGCCTCGTTGACCAGCGCGGGGATCACTGAGCTGTTCTCGTCGGCCTCCGGATGCCACTGCACGCCGAGTACGAAGCGATGGCCGGGGAGCTCGATGGCCTCGACCAGATCGTCAAGCGCTGAGACGCCGGTGGCCGTGAGGCCGTCGCCGACTACGTCGACCCCCTGATGGTGGTGGGACTTGGTGGCGTGGCGGAGCTCGCCGGCTGCGGCGGCGGCCACCGAGTCGGCGCTCAGGCGCACGTCGTGGTCGGCGCCGTCGAAGCTGCCGGGAACGCGACGGTGATCCTGGTGGCCGAAGCGGTTGGGCAGGTGCTGGATCAGCGTCCCTCCGAAGGCCACGTTGAGGACCTGCATTCCCCGGCAGATCCCCAGGACAGGCATATCGAGCTCCACGGCACGGCGGGTGAGCGCGATCTCGAACTCGTCGCGGTCGGGCATGGTCTCCACGGTCTCGGGCTCTCGGTCGGCTCCGTAGAAGTCGGGGTCCACGTCGTAGCCGCCGGACAGGATCAGGCCGTCGATCCGCTGCAGCAGATCGTCGGGGTGAGCGACCAGGTGCGAGTCCGGCGTGATGATCAGCGACAGGCCTCCGGCACGCTCGACGGCTTCGCCGTAGCCGGCGGGCAAGATGGCCGTCGGCTGGTTCCAGACGCCGTAGCTGGCGCCGGCGACTGCGGTGCAGATTCCGATCGCGGGGCGAAGCCGGCTCATCTGGCTCAGCCTAGCGACCGCAGCACGGCACGCTGGACCTTGCCGCTGGCCGTCTTGGGCAGCTCTTGGGCGAAGTCGACGATCCGCGGATATTTGTACGGGGCGGTCTCGCGCTTGACGTGATCTTGGAGCTCTGAAGCGAGGTCGTCGCTGGGGCTGAAACCCTCGCGCAGGACGACGACCGCCCGCACGACGGCGCCGCGTTCGGCATCGGGGGCGGAGACCACGGCCGCCTCGGCGACGGCGTCGTGGGAGACCAGCGCCGACTCGACCTCGAACGGTCCGATCCGGTAGCCGGCGGAGATGATCACATCGTCGGTCCGGCCTTCGAAATAAAGGTAGCCGTCCTCGTCCTGGGTGACGCGGTCCCCGGTGCGCCAGGGCTGATCCTCGGGCGCGGGCTCGCCGCTCTCAAGGTAGGAGACGAAGAACGTGGGGTCGGTGCGGGGATCCTGGAGAACGAGCTCTCCATCGCTGACTTCCAGGGCTATGCCCGACAGCGGCCGTCCCATGGAGCCGGGCCGTATGGCGCCACCGGCCGGCATCCCGGTCAGCTGGCCGGTCTCGGTCTGGCCGTAGCCGTCGCGGATCTCGAGCCCGGTGCCCTCTTTGAACGCCCTCAAGACCTCGGGGTTCAGGGCTTCCCCGGCGGCCACCAGGCCGTGCAGCGAGTCGATCGGTTTGAGCTCCGCGCGCTTGGCGATCACCCGGTACTCCGTGGGTGCCATGCAGAGGACGTTGACCCGCTCGCTTTCGAGGATCGCCAGACGTTCGAAGGGGTCAAAGCGGGCGTCGTGCAGAAGCGCGGCGGCGCCGTTGATCCACGGGGCGATGAACACGTTGCGCGCCGACTTCGACCAGCCGCTGGCCGCCGTGCACCACACGAGCTCCCCGGAGCGGGCGTCGAGCCAGTTGGAGGCCTGGAGCGCTTGGCCAGGGAGGTAGCGCTGACCGTGGACGATCCCCTTGGCCTCCCCGGTGGTGCCGCTGGTGAAGGTGATCAGGCACGGGTCGGTGGGCTCGAGCTCGACGGGGGGGACGGGGTCTGAGTTCAGGAGCTGCGGGTCGGGGATCAGGACGACCTCGCAGTCCGGCCCGGCCGCCCGGAGCTCTGAGGCGTTGCGCTCGTCGCAGACGATCAGACTGGGGTGCGCGGCGTCCAGGCGCGCCCGCAGGTCCTTGGCGCGCAGCTGCTCATTGCACGGCAGCGCGACCGCGCCAATGCGAAAGCACGCGACCATCGTCAGCACCCACTGCGGCCGGTTGCCGATCAGCGTCATCACGACGTCGCCGCGCGTTATGCCCCGAGCGGCGAGCGTGCCCGCCAGGCGCGCCGCCGAGCCCGAGACTTCGCCGAAGGTCCACTCGCGCCGGTTGCCGTCGCGGTCGATTTCCACGAGCGCACGGGCCTCGGCGGGTGCGGCATCGACGACATCGCGGGCGAAGTTCATCGGCGGGCAGTCTGGCAGCCGAAGGGGCGTTGGTACCTTTTAAGGATGGGTTGGATGACCGGAACCGGACCGCTTGGCAAGAAGCCCGCCGGTCACTTCGACTTCGAGCCTCCGAAGCCCGGGTGGGCGGTCTACCTGGAGCCCACGCCCAAACGCCTGCGCGTGGAGGTCGGCGGCGAGGTGATCGCCGACAGCCGCAACGCGATGATGCTGCACGAGAGCGGCCTGCAGCCCATCTTCTACTTCCCGCCTGAGGACGTCCGCAGCGACGTGCTTGAGCCCTCAGATCGCCACACCCACTGCCCAAAGAAGGGCGACGCCTCCTACTACACGATCCGCGTGGGGGACTCGGTGGTCGAGGCCGGCGCCTGGTACTACCCCGACCCGCTGCCCCATGCCCCCGAGGGGCTCAAGGACCTGATCGCCTTCTACTTCGACCGGATGGACCGGTGGATGGAGGAGAGCGAGGAGATGGCCGTGCACCCGCGTGACCCGTATCACCGCGTCGATGTCGTGCGAACCGATCGCCACATCAAGATCTCGCTCGATGGGGAGCTCCTGGCTGAGACCGATCGGGCGCTGGCGCTGTTTGAGTCCAACCTGCCGACACGCTGGTACATCCCGGCCGAGGACGTGGTCGCCTCGCTCGAGCCTTCCGGGACCGTCACCCGCTGCCCCTACAAGGGCACCGCGTCCTACCACTCGATCAAGCTGGACAACGGGGGCGATGGCAAGGACTTGATCTGGTATTACGAGGCGCCGCTCGACGAGGTCGGCCGGATCAAGGGGCTGCTCTGCTTCTTCAACGAGAAGGTCGACATCGAGCTCGACGGTGAGCCGGTGGAGCGCCCCGAATCACCCTGGAGCCATCGGATCAAGTCCGAGGTCTAGGCGCCTTCGGGCGAGGATGCGCTTGAGGCGAGCCGCTTCGCGTTGTGGAGTCTTGGTCATCCGCTCCCAGGTGACGCGGACGGTCGCAAGCCCGAGGGTTAGGGCGTCGGCGTCGCGCAGGCGGTCGGTTTCGAAGGCCGCTCGGTCGTTGTGGAACCGCCACCCGTCGAGCTCGACGATGAGACGCTCGGCGGCGAACAGCGCGTCGACCTCGTAGCCGGCGACGGACGCGTTGACCCGCGGGCGCGGCAGGTCGAAGCGCTGGCAGAAGGCCACGAACGCGTCCTCGAAAACGCTGCGCGTGGGTGCTCCGGGCGATCCGTCGAGGATCTGAGCCAGCGGCCTGGTGCCGGGGTGGTTGGGGAAGCGGCGTCGGACGTCGTCGAGGGCGTCGGGCCTGAGTCGCCCGCTTCGCCGTCCGTCGTTGACGATTCGGGTCAGGCGTTTGGTGGTCAGGGTCGGCGCGCAGTCCAGGACGGTGCGGGCGGGGCTGGTGACGCGGATGCCCAGGTGGGTGCGGATGTCGGCGCGGGTGAGGCCGCGCGTTTGGTGGACGACGATCCCGGGACGCCGCCGGTCACCGGAGACCGAGACATGCATCGGCGCCGGCCATCTCGTGGCAAAACCCCACAGCGTGAGAGCCGACGAGTGGCTGAGCGCCGCCTCGTCGCCGCAAGCCAGAACGGCCGCCGCGGCTCGCTCGACCGGCATCGAAGGGGGCCGTCCGACGGCATAGACGCCTCGATGCACCCGGTGGAGGCGCTTGGTCTGTACCCGATGCGCAATCGCAGCCGGCCCGAGCCCTAGCGCCAGCAGCTGTTTGCGTGTGATGTTGCCCTGCTGACGCCGTGCCAGCGCGAGGATGGCCTCAGCCGTCATGGAGGGGCTTCAGGAAGTTAATTGCCATATGCGCCATCAACTTCCTGAGGCCTCAGCCGGGCGAGATTCGCCCCCCACGGGTATCCTCAGCGCCATGGCCGTCGACACCCTCCAGGACCGAACCGACGAGCAGCGCGCGATCTGCGAGATGGTGCGCCAGTTCGCCGACGAGCAGATCCTCCCCAACGCCGAGCACTACGACCACGAGGACGAGTTCCCCGAGCCGATCGTCGAGCAGATGAAGGAGCTCGGGCTGTTTGGGGTGACGATCCCCGAGGAGTACGACGGGATGGGGCTCGACCTCACGACCTACGCGATGATCGTCGAGGAGCTCAGCCGCGGCTGGATCAGCATCTCCGGCATCGTCAACACCCACTTCATCGGCTCCTACCTGCTGATGAAGTTCGGCACCGAGGAGCAGAAGCGCAAGTACCTGCCGAAGATGGCGACCGGCGAGATCAGGGCCGCCTTCTCCCTGTCAGAGCCCGAGCTCGGATCCGACGTCCAGGCGATCAAGACCAGCGCCAAGAAGGTCGACGACACCCACTACGAGATCAACGGCCAGAAGATGTGGGTGACCAACGGCCTGCGCTCGACGCTGGTGTTCACGCTCGTCAAGACCGACCCCACCGCCGACCCCAAGTACAAGGGCATGACCTGCTTCATCTGCGAGAAGGAGCCGGGCGTCAGCGAGAACACCGGTGACCACAAGGGCCTCGACGTCCCGCCGCAGATCAAGAAGATGGGCTACAAGGGGGTCGAGTCCACCGAGCTCGTGTTCAACGGCTACCGCACCCCCGCTGACAGCATCCTCGGCGGCGAGGAAGCGGGCCTGAACAAGGGCTTCGGCCAGATGATGGACGCGCTCGAGCTCGGCCGAGTCAACGTCGCGGCGCGCGGTGTCGGTATCGCCCAGCGAGCGCTCGAGCTCGCCCTCAGATACAGCCAGGAGCGCAAGACCTTCGGCAAGCCGATTGCCCAGCATCAGGCGATCCAGTTCAAGCTCGCCGATATGGCCACCCAGGTCGACGCCGCCCGGCTGCTCACCCAGCGCGCGGCGCGGCTCAAGGACGCGGGCGAGCGCTCAGACATCGAGGCCGGCATGGCCAAGCTCTTCGCCTCCGAGGCTGGCCGCTATTGCGTCGAGGAGTCACTGCGCATCCACGGCGGCTACGGCTACTCCAAGGAATACGAGATCGAGCGGCTGTACCGGGACGCGCCGCTGCTGCTGATCGGCGAGGGCACCTCCGAGATCCAGCGCATGGTCATCGGGCGCAAGCTGCTCCAGCGCCACAAGATCTAGAAGCGCAAGGCGCGCTACGGTGGGTCGATGACCTTCTTCAAGCGTCGCGCGGCCGTCGTCGCCGCGGTCGTGGCCGCAGGAGCTGCCGTGTTCTGCGCCGGCACCTCGGCCCACGAGACGATCGTCCATGCCTACCGCCAGCCCGGCGGCACCGTCGTCGTGTCGGGCTATGACGGCGGCGTGGCTCTCGCCCCGAGCCCGGCCTCCAAATAGACTGCTCCGGCTCTGTCGTCGCCGTCGGATACCAAGACCCTGATCGAGACCGCCGTCACGCGGTTTCTCGACGAGGTCCCGGCGCTTGCGCCGCTCAAGATCGTCGCCGGTCTCGAGCTCCGGGGCCGCGGTGACGTCCAGCTTTACCGCGTTGAGCTGCCTGGTCCGAAGGTGACCAAGGACATCGCCCCGGACGCCAAGGTACGTCTCGAGGTGCAGCGGGCCCAGTTCAACGAACTTGCCACCAAGGGCCATGTCCGCGACTGGCGCCAGGCCTTCGAGCACGGCGATGCCAAGGCGACCGGGATCGAGCAGGTGATCAAGCTGATCTCCAACGTCGTCGAGCGCCAGGAAGAGCGCTCGCGCACCCGCCGGGCCAAGCAGCACTAGGCTGGCTGGCTAGCCAGCCAGGCCGGGAAGGGAGGGACGCTCGGCGGGGCTCGGGGCGCTCAGCGGCTTTCGGCGAGGGCCTCGGCCTCGCGCAGCTGCTGCTCGACGAGTTCCAGTCCTGAGTCCCAGAACCCCGGGTCGGCGAGGTCGATGCCGACGATTTCGGCGAGCTGCTCCGGGGTCCGTGACCCACCAGCGGCCAGGAGCTCCAAATAAGCCGGCGCGAACGACGGACCCTCCTGGACATAGCGCCCGTAGACCGACAGGGCCAGGAGCTGCCCGTAGGCGTAGGCGTAGACGTAGCCGGGCGTATTGATGAAGTGGGGGATGTAGGACCACCACATCCGGTACCCCTCGGTCATCTGCACGGAGTCTCCGAAGAGCTCGGCCTGGGTCTCGGTCCAGGTGTCACAGAGGCGGTCAACCGAGAGCTCGCCTTCGTCGCGCCGCCGGGTGTGGGCGAGATGCTCGAAGCGGTTCATCGCCATCTGTCTGAACACGGTGGCGATCGCCCCGTCGATGCGCTCGGCGAGCAGGCTCAGGCGCGCGTCCTCGTCGGTCGCCGCCTCGAGCAGGCGCCCGAACACGAGCGTCTCGCCGAACACCGAGGCCGTTTCGGCGAGGGTCAGCGGCGTGCCTTGGTGAAAAACCCCCTGGGGCTGGGCAAGCGCCGCGTGCAGACCGTGCCCGAGCTCGTGAGCCATGGTCAAGACGTCGCGCCGGCGGGCGGTGAAGTTCAGCAGCACGTAGGGATGGACGCTCGGGACCGTGTAGGCGCAGAACGCACCGCC
>JBAPXO010000040.1:0-1589 GCA_049284255.1 Solirubrobacteraceae bacterium
CGGTGAGCCGGACCGCGATGTCCATGGCGGATTCGATCGCGGTGCCGCAGACCTCGCCGTCACCCATCGCGGCGTGGGTGTCTCCGACGCTGAACAGTGCCCCCTGCACAGCTACCGGTAGGAAGAGCGTCGTCCCGGTGCGCAGGTGCTTGACGTCGAGGTTGCCGCCCCACTTGGTGGGCGGCAGAACCGAATGCTCACCCGGCTGGTCGGGGGCGACGCCGATCGTGCCGGGGAAGGGCTCGAAGGGAAGGGTGATGCCGTCGATGAACTCGACCTTGCCGGCGCTCGGGTCGATGGCCGAGATGTGGATCCAGGGCTCGGGGAACTCGTCAGCGAGCAGCCCGAAGTTGGGGATGATCGCGGTCCAGCCCCAGGTGTTGGGCTTGAGCTCTCTGATCTCGACCTGGAGCACGTCGCCGGGTTCGGCCGTCTTGACGAAGACGGGGCCGGTGACCGGGTTGACCTTCGTCAGGTCGAGGTTGGCGACGTCCTGCGCGGTGGAGTCCGGGTTCAGCTGGCCCCCGGAGGCATCGACGGTCTCGAACTCCACCGTCGCCCCCGACTCGACCTCCAGCGCCGGCGCGAGCGAGTTGTCCCACACGAACGCCGTGTGCTCGGCGCTGTGAATCGTGTGGTCGTTCACGTCGGCCGCGCTCGCTTGGGTTCGGCCGCTGCCCTACGTCCGGCCGAGGGTCCTAGTCGGCCTGGAGGGGACGGAACACGATCCGCTTGAGCTCAGGAATCGCCGCCCCGGAGATCCGCAGCGCGGTGTTGAACCCTTCGGCCCCGAGCTCGTTGGCATCCAGTGCGATGCGCAACGCGTCAATCGGCCCACGCTCTTCCTCGCCGACCTGATCCTTCGGAGCCTCCACCAGGATCAGATGCCGCGGGCGCCGGTTGCGGTGCGCCATGAGCACGAAGTGGTTGCGTTCGGCCGGGTCAAGGGTCTCCAACGCGACGACCGCCGTCTGGCCTGCGCCCATGCGCTTGGTGATGGCGGCCCCCTGGAGCTCGCGCGCCTTGTCCTCGATCTGCTCTTCCGGGACGCGCCCGGCAAGGAGAGCCCGGATCTTGCTGAGCGAGAAGACGATGCCCTTCTCCTCGATCCGCCTGTCAAGGAAGGCGTCCACCTCGGCGGCCTTCGCCCCCGTGACGAGCAGCAGACTGCCCGGCGAGTAGTTGAGCCGGTCGGAAGGGCGAAGGATCCGCGAACGCACAGAGACGTCGACGGGGCGAGGCGGGCCACCCTCGCGCCGCGGCCGCTCCGAGGACCAGCCGGTCCGTTCGTCGTCGCCGATCTTGACGCTGCGAGGTCCCTCCGAAGTTGCCATACGTCGATCATATGGCCGAATTCCAATGTGGGCGGCGTGCCTCGGCCCGCGTGGGCGCGAGCCCCGTCGTTTTCAGTTGTCACTGAGCGGTTCGGGGTTGAGAATCGGGTCGTACGCGCGCTGGTTCTCAGGCGACGTCCCGCTTTCGGCCAGGCGGTCCTCCGGACCCATCTCCCAGCCGGCCGGGGGCTCATCGATATCGACCACAAGCACGGTCTTCGTCTCATGCCAGAACAACCGGATGCACGTGTAGCC
>JBAPXO010000041.1:0-14416 GCA_049284255.1 Solirubrobacteraceae bacterium
GGCGACGGGCCGTTGCCCGGCGAGCGGTCCCGATTGAGAGCTGAGCCTCGCGTTCGCGCGGGTTATCGGCCGGTGAAGTTGGCGGGCCGGCGTTCGATGAACGAAGTCATGCCCTCGGCGCCGTCCTGTGTTCGCAGGAGGGCGACCATGTCGTCGTTGAGCCGAGCGGCCGCCGCCGTGGGCCCGTCGCGGAGAGCGTGCTGGGCTGAGATGAGCGTGGTGCGGACGCCGAGTGGCGCGGAGCGGGTCGCGATGCCCTCGGCGAGCTGGATCGCGCGGTCAAGGTGTGCGCCTGGTTCGGTGATCTCCTGGATCAATCCGATGCGGTGCGCTTCGGTGGCGTCGTATTCGTCGCCGGTGAGGAGCCAGCGCATGGCGTTGCCCCAGCCCGCTTCGCGGGGGAGTCGGATGGTTGCGCCACCGAAGGGGTAGATGCCGCGCTGGATCTCGAGCTGGGCGAAGCGAACGTCGCGGCTGGCCACGCGGATGTCGGCGGCGAGCAGCAGTTCGATGCCGAGCGTCATGCACCAACCCTGGGCCGCGGCGACGATCGGGGTGCTCCAGGGCTTGCCGTCGTTGCGCCACGGGTCGCGCGCGTCCCCCGGGTAGTTGAGGTTGCCCTCGGCCAGGGCGGGACCGACCTCCGCGAGGTCCAGACCGCCGGTGAAGTGCTCGCCGTGCGCGAACAGCACCCCGCAGCGCAGCTCGTCGTCTCGTTCGAGCCGTTCGTAGGCGCGGGCGAGCTCCATGAGCAGCTCGATGTTGAACGCGTTGCGTTTCTGCGGGCGGTTGAGCCCCATGAGCAGCACGTGCCCGCGCCGCTCGAGCGTCAGGATGCCCGTCTCAGGCGCGCTGCTCATGTGGGGAACCTTCGTCGGGCGCGCCCGAGGCCAGGAGCCTTGCTCCCCAGCGCAGATCCCCGCGCCGGTTCGGCAGGTCGAGAACGGTCACGACGGTCAGCGTCAGGCCGACCGCAAAGCACGTCCGCACCCGATCCTCGCAAGCGCCGGATAACTCCCGCATCCGCGCACGCAGCGTCGCGTAGCGGCCGGTGACGGCCTCCCCGACCTGCTCATCGCCCGCGACCGCCAAGGCATGCATGTGCAGGCGCAGCGCCGCCGGGTCCCGGCGCAGCAGGAGGCGATAGGCCTCACCCAACGCCAGGATCGGGTCACCGTCATCGCGCTCGACGGCCGCGGTGAACGCCTCCTCCATCCGGGCAAACGCCCTGTCCATCGCCGCGATGAACAGCTCCCGCTTGCTGGAAAACAGTCGCAGCAGATAGGGGTGAGAGATCCCCGCGCGCGCCGCGATCCCCTCGACGCGGCCTCCATGCCACCCGTGCTCGCCGAACTCGAGCACCGCCGCGTCCAGCACTTGATCTCGACGGTCGGCCCGCGGCATCCGGGCACGCTGGGTCGAGGCGGCGACGCTCATACGCCTAAAGTACAGACTTGTCTGTTTTTTGTCGAATCGTAATACGACGTGTCGGTCTCAGGAGTGGTCCCGCCGCCGTGGCGGCGATGCAGGTGGGGTTCCGATCTGTCAGTCTCACCGCGACCATCCGAGGGTCTGACAGGAGCCGTAGGGGACATGCCGCGCGTACTGATCGTTGGGGAGAGCTGGATCACCCAATCGACGCACATCAAGGGGTTTGATCAGTTCGAGTCCTCCGCGTATCACACAGGCGTAGACCCGCTGCGCGATGCGCTCAGCGCCGCCGGACACGAAGTCGTCCATCTTGCCGCGCACTCCGTCGCCGCTGAGTTGCCGGATTCCAGGGCCGGGCTTGATCACTACGACGTGATCATCCTCTCGGACATCGGCGCTGACACCATTCTCCTCTCCCCGCGGACCTTCCTGGAGGGGCAGATCACGACGAATCGGCTCGCGGTGATGCGAGACTGGGTCATGGCGGGCGGTGGCCTGGCCATGGCAGGCGGGTATCTGAGCTTCCAGGGCATCGGCGGGCGCGCCCGGTACCACCGCACCCCCGTCGAGGAGGTGCTGCCGTGCACCATCGATCCGTGGGACGATCGAGTGGAGGTTCCCGAGGGGGCCGTGGCCTCGGTCGTCGAACACGATCACTCGATCCTCTCGGGCGTCCCCTCGGATTGGCCGGCGCTGCTGGGCTATAACCGGGTCCACCTACGCGAGGACGCTCTCCTATTGGCGCGGTTCGATGGCGACCCGATCCTGGCCATCCGGGAGCCCGGCGCCGGCCGGACCCTCATCTGGACATCGGATATCGGACCGCACTGGTGCCCAGAGTCGTTCTTGACCTGGACGGGGTACGCGACACTCTGGTCGCAGGCGGTGAGTTGGCTCGCCCGGCCGGAATGATCAAGGCCGCTGGTGGCACGCGTCGGTGACGACGAGCCCGGGGCATCTATATCTGTCACGCCGTGATCCGGAGATCACCCGGGTGCTCCAAGCGCCGCAACGGCTTTCTCTGCCTCCGAGAGCGCCTCCGCGGCCCCGACCTCTCCGCGGAGCACTCGGACGATCTGGTCACCGAGCAGGTTCCCGACCTCCATCCCGTGCTGCGTCACCGGCCGCTCACCGCGCGCGAGCGGCCGCGTCGCGACGACCGTGTCATATAGGTCCGCACGAAAGCGCGCGACAAACCGGGGATCGTGAAGGACGGAATTGCGGGCGACCTCTACGAAGCCACTCTGCTGGACGTCGTCGCGGACCTGATCAGGGCCACAGAGGAACTTGGCAAGCTCCCACGCGGCGTGCTTTGAGCGCGACCGCGATGGAATCGCATAGGGAGGTGTGTACAGACCGACGTGACGCGTGCCGAGCGGTCCGGCCGGCATCAGCGCGGTGCCGGTGGCCTCGGCGATGGCTCCACCCTGGTCATAGAGGATCGACGCCTCGTTGGCGGGCTCGATGGTGATTGCCGTCCGGCCGGCGGCGTAGCAGGCCATGCAGTCCATGAAGTCCATCGTTGGCGCCTGCGGCGGGCCCGCACGACGGACAAGGTCGACGTAGTGCTCGACGGCGCCGGTCAGCTCCGGAGTGGCGAACGTCGGCCGCCCTTGGTCGTCGTACCAGCGCGCGCCGAACGACGGGCCCCAGCTCGAGCCGATGATCCAGAAGTTGAGTCCGCAGTTCGGCGCCCCCCGAATCGCGATGCCGTGGAAGTCGGTTGCTCCCGCAGCCCGCTCGGCCTCCTGAACGCTGATCGCGGTGGCGGTCAGCTCGTCGAGCGTCTGGGGCACCGCGACGCCGTGCTTGGCGAACAGGTCGGCTCGGTAAATCAGCACGTTGGAGACGAAGCAGTAGGGAAGCCCCCAGATCTGGCCGTCGTCGGACAGGGCGTCAAGCGCCGCCGATGGGAAGTCGGCGAGCGAGTAGCCGTCGGCGGCGACTAATTCGTCGATCGGCTCAACATGGCCGGCGCGCGCGGCCTGGATCAGCAGCAGATCGTCAACGCCCACGAGGTCGAACGGTGGGTCCTCGCCCGAGAAGCTTCGCTCCATCAGCTCCCACATCTCCGGGATCACCGTCAGCGTGACGTCGACCTCGATGCCCGTCTGAGCCGTGAAGCGCCGGACGGCGGCCGGCAGGTTGCGGAACACCCCCCAGTCCTCCTGCATCACGCGCACGGTCGTCATCGTCGTTTCTCCTCGCTCGTCGATCGAATGTGGACGTCTGGCCGCTCGAAGACCTCGGGACGGAGTTCGAGTCCGAGACCGGGTCCCGCGGGCGGGGACACCATTCCGTGCTCGATCACGGGCAGCGCAGTCACGAGCTCGCGGTACCAGCCGTCCGCGAATGCTCGAACGCTCTCCTGCACGATCGCGTTTGGCAGGTGCATGGACAAATGCGTCGCCGCGGCGTAGACGACCGGGCCAGTGCAATCGTGCGGCGCAACCGGCCGCTCGTGCGCCTCGGCCAGCGCGGAGACCTTGCGGGCGGCTGTGATCCCGCCCACCCAGCCGACGTCGAAGATCACGATCCGAACCGCCTCGCGCGCCAGCAGGTCGCGGAAACCCGCCAGACCCGCGAGCGTCTCTCCGGCGGCGATCGGGACCGGGGTGACCCGCTGGACCTCAGCCAGCGCGTCCGGACTCGTGCAGCTGACCGGATCCTCGATCCAGAAAGGCTCGAACTCGGTGAGGGCGTCGACGATTCGACACGCGGCGGCCACGTCCCATAGCCCGTGCAGCTCGACCAGCAGATCGACGGCGTGGCCTACGGCATCCCGAATCCCGCGGATTGGTTCGAGCGCGAGCGACAGGTCGCGGGCAGAGATGTCGTGTCCCATCGTGGCTTCGCCGCAGGGGTCGAACGGCCAGATCTTCATGCCAGTGATCCCGTCGTCGACCAGACTTCGGGCGAGCTCGTCCGGACGGCGCAGAAACGCTTCGAGATCCTCGTGCCGCTCGCCGGCGCCGCCCGCGGGCAGGCCCCAGTTCGAGACCGACTGAGACAGCGCCTGGCGCGCGCGGACGTAGCGCTCGCCCGCGCAGGTGTTGTATGTGCGAATCCGCTCGCGTGAGCGACCCCCCAGCAGCTCGCACAGCGGCTGCTCCAGGGCCTTGCCGCGGAGGTCCCACAGCGCGATGTCGATGGCCGATGCGGCGCGCGTCTCAGCCCCACTTGCCGCGGCGCCGACGTAGCCCCGCAGTGCGGCGGCGTGGCGCTCGATCTGAGCCGGGTCCTTGCCCAGCAGGTAGTCGGCGATCACCGCGTGCACGTGGGCCTCGACGGCGTCGGCGAAGAAGAAGGTCTCGCCGAGACCGATCAGCCCTTCGTCGCAGTGCACCAGGACGTGGACGAGATTGGGGAATTCCTCGGTCCGAACGGTGTCGATTCGCGTCACCCTCATCGACGGCACCCGTACACCACCCGCCCGTCGAGGCCGGGCTTTCGCCAGGCCACCCCGACGGCTTGCGCGCCGATTCGATGGACGTTCTGGACGAGCTCCACGCGATCACTCGGCGAATTGAAATAACGAGGCGCCGCCGTCGACCAGCAGCACCGCGCCGGTCATGTAGGCAGCATCGGGCGAACACAGGAACGCCGTCGCGTGGGCGACCTGCTCGGCAGTGCCGAGCTCGCCGAGCGGGATCGCGACGGACGCTCGCCGTGCGTAGGACGGGTCGGTCTCGTACTGCCGGCGCGCCATCCCGGCGAACACGATTCCGGGTGCGACCACGTTGACGCGGATCCCGTGTCCGGCGAGCTCTCTGGCCATCGCGCGAGCGAGCATCCGCACGCCGGCCTTCGACACCGAGTATCCGGAGATCTCAGGCCATGGGATCTCCCCAACCCACGATCCGGTGAAGAGCACCAGTCCTTTGCGTCCACGGTCGACCATCGCGCGGGCCGCGACCTGGCCGAGGTTGAAGCAGCCGGTCAGATTGACGTCGAGCTGGGCCTGCCACTGCTCGGCAGTGAGCTCGAGAAACGGCGCCGGCTCGACGATTCCGGCGTTGCCGATCGCGACGTCGAGCGGGTCGACCGCGCCGAGTGCTTGCTCGATCGTGGCGCGGTCGGTGACGTCGGCCTGGACGTAACAGCATTCGCCGGCGGCGGCCACCGCCTCAATTCGCGCCGCCGCCTCGCGCTCCGCAACGCGGTCGATCATCGTCACTCGCGCCCCGCGGCGCGCGAGCTCGAGCGACATCGCGTGCCCGATGTCGCCCGCGGCGCCGGTGATGGCGACGCCGAGTCCGTCGAGCTGTGACTCGGGGATGTGCATGGGCAAGAGCGGCCTCGCCGCCGGGGACGGGCCCGCGGCGGCGAGGCCGCGAGTCCCTAGAGCGTCGGCCGGTGAGCCGCTTCTTCAGCCGTCTCGGGCCGTTCGAGTGTCGCCTCACCGGCCTTGAACAGCCAGCCCTCCTTGCCGGTGCGGCTCGCGTAGAACAGCACCACGAGCCCGGCCAGGAACCATCCGATCGCGATCCATGGCGCGTAATCCAGCGGCGTCGGGAGGCCGAAGATGTGCAGCCCCGCGACGGTCTTCCAGCCGACCACGATCAGCGCGGCCGTCGTCGCCAGCGGAATCACGCCGTGCAGCAGCCAGTTGAACGTGTCCCGCTTCTCGCGCCAGTAGTAGCGCATCACTCCGATGTTGCCCATCGCGTAGACGACGATCAGGCCGAGCGTCTGCGCGATTCCCATCATGCCGAACTGGTTGACCGGCCCGATCGCAGAGCCAAGCACCATCGCGAAAACGATGGTCAGCACGGTCATCCCGAGGATCGCGTTCGACGGGGTCTTCCACCGGGGATGGACGTGACTCAGCCAGCGCGGTAGGGCGCCGATCCGGCCCATTCCGAACAAGACGCGGGTGGAGGCGTTCTGGATCGCGATCGACACGGCGAGCGCCGAATTCACGGTGGCGATCAAAACAGCGATCCACGCCCCGCTCCAGAGCCTGCGGGCGAGGGTGAAGATCTGATCGGTGGTCGTGAAGTTTCCGGCGGCGACACTGGTCGTCCCGTGGCCCACGAGTACGCCCCAGTTGACGAACGCATAGAAGATCGAGATCAGCACGACCGACCCGACGATCGCGATCGGGAGGTTGCGCTTCGCGTTCTCGGTCTCCTCAGCGAGCGGCGCCACCGCCTCAAACCCCGACAGCGCGAGGATCGTGAACACCACTCCCAGGAACAGTCCATTGGCGCTCGGCAAGTTCCCCGGATTGAACGAGGAGCCATTGAAGCCGCCCGGACCGGGTGACAGAAGGCCCGAGATCGCCAGCACCAGGAAGACCAGTACCTCGAAGCCGCCGAGGATCAGCATCGCCCTCGCCGACAGCGAGACCCCGAACAGGGTGAAACCCGTGATCACGGCGAGGAACGCGAAGAACCAGAAGTACCACGAGATGTCGATCCCGTACTGCGCCTGGAGCGTTTGCTGAACCAGTAACCCGGTGTACGCACACACGGACGACACTGCTATCGGGTCATACAGGAAGTACAGCCACGTCGTGATCCACCCGGTGCGCGGCCCGATGGTGCGGCTCACGTAGAGGAAATAGCCGCCGGCGCCTGTGAACTCCTTGGCGAGCTGCGTCAGCACCACCGCGACCCCGAGGCAGATGATTCCGCCGATGATGTACGCGATCGGAGCCGCGACAGCGGCGAAGCTGACGATGAACGTCAACCCGAGCAGGATGTTCAGTCCGGGCGCGATGTGGGTCACCGCCTGGATCCAGCCCCCCCAGTAGCCGAGTGCGCCGGCCCTCAGCTCGGTTTGGGCGACGTAGTTCTCGTCGGTCGCTCCGACAGCTGGCGCTGCTACGACGTCCGCCATTGCAACTACCTCCTTCCCGTCTGACCTGGGTTGGTAAAGAGCGCTTCGAACTCGGAGTCTTTGTCGCCGGGAACCCAGACGTGCGCGACCGTCTTCAGGTGCGCTTGCATCGCTTCCCGCGCCTGCTCGGGCTTTCCCGCGGCGACCGCATCGAGAATCCGCCAGTGCTCGCGGGTAGCCTCGGGCAGCCGTCGCAGCAGCCGGTTCGTGACTCTCCGGCTGAGGCGCTGCAGCTCGCCGAGCGAGTCCAGGACGAACGCGAGGATGACGCTGCCGGTCGCGGCCGCGAGCTCGCGATGGAAGGCAAGGTCCGCCTCGAGATAGCCATCGGGGTCGCCCTCGAGCGTCGCCATCGCCTCGACAGCGTCGCGGGCTCGGCTGATCTGCTCGTCGCCTGCGCTGAGCGCGGCGCGGGCCGCGACCTCGGGCTCGATCAGTGTCCGGACGTAGTGGACGTCGGCGAGGTACCGCCGGGCGACTCCGGGATCGTCGATCAGCTCGATCATCAGCGGGTCAAGCTGATTCCATTCGCTCGCGGGGCGCACCTGCATCCGCCGTCCTTGGTGTACCTCGACGAAGCCGCGCTCGGCGAGCGAACGGATCACCTCGCGGGCGGTCGCCTTCGACACATCGAACTCCTGGCAGATCTCGAGCTCGGTCGGCGGCGGCACCCCGTCGCCAATCTCGCCGTTTGCAATCCGGCGAGCGAGCGCTCGGGTCACCTGATCGCTCAACTTGACCGAGCGAACTTGAGCGGTGTGCTGCGCCGTCATGGGCCAAGTTGTATGGTTACCATGTGACTTGCCGGGACCATAGCTCCGTGTTCCGGCGGCTGTCAAGCGGGTGCGAGGACGAGTGACGCGGACGATCGAGTTGGTGGCAGTCGAGGATCCACCGCTTGAGGTCGCGGAAGATCTGCCCGAGATCACCGGCACCGAGTTCGAGGCGCGGATCGGCGCGCTGCGGGCCGCCGTCGACGCCGACTGGATCGTCGTCTACGGCGATCGTGAGCACGCTGCGAGCCTCATCTTCTTGTGCAACCTGGATCCCCGCTTCGAGGAGGCGCTGCTCGTGCTTGGACCGAGGCGACGTACGCTGATCCTCGGGAAAGAGGACGTCGGCTACGTCCCGGTCGTGCCGATCGACGTCGAGGTCGTGTGCTGCCCAACGTTCAGCCTGATGGGGATCGACCGAGGCGGGGGGCCGACGCTGGAGGACGCCCTGCGTGAGACCGGGATCGGCGCCGGCGCTCGGATCGGGATCGTCGGCTGGAAGGCGCTGAACGCGGACGAGTGGAACGGCCGCCGGCCGGCGATCTTCGCGCCGGCGTTCGTAGTCGACACGCTGCGAGACCTCGCGGGGGAATCTGGCACCGTGGCCGACGCGACTCCGGCGCTGACCAGCTCGCGCTCGGGCCTGCGCACGTTCGCGAGCGCCGACCAGATCGCCGTCTTTGAATGGGGCGCGGCACGGTGTTCGGCGTGGGTGCACGCGATCATCGGAGCGGCCCGACCGGGCGTCAGCGAGCATGAGGCATTTCGCGCCGCGGACTGGTCGGGCGAGCCACTCAGCCTCCACCCGGTGTTCTCCTCCGGCCCCGACATCGCGGTCGGCCTGCGCAGCCCCTCGTCGCGACGCCTGGAGCTTGGCGACGCTGCGGTTGCCTGCATCGGGCTGTGGGGCGGAAATTGCGCCCGCGGCGGCCTCGTCGCTGCTTCGAGCGCCGACCTCACGGCCGCGAGCGACGGGTATCTCGAGCGCCTCGTCGTGCCCTACTGGCGGGCGATGACCACATGGTATGAAACGCTCGCCATCGGAATCGCGGGCGGCGAGGTGTTCGACACCGTCACGGAGCTCTTGGCCAGCGAGGAATTCGGCTCCTCGCTGAACCCGGGCCATCTCCTCCATTACGAGGAGTGGATGAACTCGCCAATCCGGTCGGGCTCGGACGACCCGATCGCGAGCGGGATGGTCCTGCAGAGTGACATCATCCCGACCGGGATCAGGCCTGGCTGGACTGTCAACTGCGAGGACACGATCGTGATCGCGGACGACGCGCTGCGCGAGGAGCTCGCGGCCCAGCACCCCGAGCTCTGGTCGCGCGTTCGCGCCCGACAGGAGTACGTTCGGGGCACGCTGGGGGTTGCGCTGCGCGACGAGGTGCTGCCGCTCTCGTGCACCGCCGCCTACTTCAGGCCGTTCTGGCTCGCGTCCAGCGAAGCGCTCGCCTTCACGTAGCCATTCGCCAGGGTACGTTGGAGAGGTGGGCTTGCACCCACTCGCGGCCCGCTCTCATCGCGGCATCAGTCGCGGGGAGGAACTCCATCGTCAGAGCCCCGGCGTACTTGGTGTCGGCCAGGACTTCGAACACCGCCGCGAAGTCAAGGTGCCCGGAGCCGGGCTCCCGCCGCTGGCTATCGGCGAGATGCAAGTGCACGATGTGCTCGGCGTGGGCGCGGAGCGCGGCGGCGATCGAGTCTTCCTCGATGCTCATGTGAAACACGTCAGCCATCAACTGGACGTTTGGCAGGTCGATCGCCCGGCGCAGCTCGTCGGCGTCGGCGAGCGTTCTCAGCAGGTGAGTCTCGTACCGGTTGAGCGCTTCGAGCGCGATCAAAGGCCCGTCGGCGGCCATCTCTTGAGCGGCGGCCGCGATCGTCTGCGCACTACGTTCGAGTTCAGCCTCTCGGCCCGTGTGATCTGGCTCCGGGCGAAAGGTGGGAACAACGACGAGAGCTTTGGCCCCAAGGGCGCTGGCCTGTTCGAGGCACGACCGCAGGTAGTCCCCCGCCTGGCGTCTGACGCGTTCGCTCTCGTGCGCGCAGTCGCGGTCGGGGTAGCTCAGACCGATCCAGCACATCGACGAGACAGCCACGCCGTACGCGTCGAGGCGCTCTGCGGCAGCGCGGACGTCGAGCTCGGGGACAGCCGCGAGCTCGATCGCGCGATATCCCGCGGCCGCCACGCGCCGGATCGCCTCGGCGGTGCTTGTCGCCTCGAGCGTCCATTCGCTGATGCTGAGCCCGATCAAGCACCCAAATATAAGTCTCAGGCTCGACACTCCGCTGGCGGCTGCAAGCGGTTAGGGGTTAGATTCGCGTGATGACGCGCACTCTGCGGGCTGCTGTGATCGGTGTCGGTTTGGCCGGCGGCCCTCATATCGAGGCGATCCGGAGGACAGGGATGGCGCAGGTGGTCGGCGTTGCCGCCTCGTCTGCCGACTCGGTTCGACGTGCCGCCAAACGGTACGGTCACGGGCTGACCTACCAACCGTGGCGCGAACTCGTCGAGAACCCGACGATCGACGTCGTGCACAACTGCACGCCCAACTATCTCCACGAAGCGGTTGGCCACGCCACACTGGCGGCCGGCAAGCACCTGATCACCGAGAAGCCGCTCGCCGCCACGCTCGACGAGGCGGCCTCACTCGTTCAAGCCTCCGACAACGGTTCGGCGGTGACCGCGCTCTGTCACAACTATCGCCACTACGCGATGGTCGCCGAGGCACACGAGCTGATTCGGGCCGGCGCGATCGGTGAGGTATTTCACGTGCACGGTGTCTACCTCCAGGACTGGTTGTCGGACCCAGCCGTGCGCAACTGGCGGCTGAACCCGAAGGAAGGTGGACCATCGACGACATTTGCCGACATCGGTACGCATTGGTGCGACCTCGCGATGCACCTGCTCGATCGCCGCATCGAGTCCGTGTGCGCCGCGACCGCAAGCCGCCATGGGCGTGCGACTGATGACCACGGCGGCGTCCTGTTCAGGTTCGGGGGCGACACACTCGGAACGCTTGTGACTTCGCAGGTCTCGCCGGGCGCCAAGAACAGCCTCCGCATTCGCCTCGACGGATCGGATGGGTCGCTTTCTTGGGATCAGGAGCGCCCCGAGGAGCTGTGGCTCGGCCGCCTCGGGGGACCAACTGAGCTGCGCCACAAGTCGGCCGATCAGCTCCACGAGCGTGCCCGGCCACGGGCGCATCTGCCGGCCGGCGAGATCGAGGGATGGAACAGCACGTTCGTCAATCTCTTTGGCTCGGTCTACCGGAGGATTCTTGGCTGCCCGCTCCCCGGGGACGAATGGGTCGCAACGCTGCCGGAAGGCCTCTTCTTGATGCGCGTGATCGACGCCGTAGGCGCCAGCAACGCCGAGCGTGCATGGGTGGATCTGCCCGCCGCCAACGCCGTCTGACGTGAGGCCTTTGTGAGGCGGCCGTCTCTCTCGCCCGAGAGCGTCCGGGTGGTCGACCGAGTGTCAGGTCAGCGCCGGAGCGGCAGGCAAGCCGGCCAGCGCCTCGTCCCGGTCGTACTCGGAGAACTCGGGGTCCTCGAGCTTGCCCGCCAGGTACGCGTCGTAGGCAGAGAGATCGAAATGGCCGTGCCCGCAGAGACCAAAGAGGATCACGCGCGGCTCGCCGGCGTCGCGAGCCGCGATCGCCTCGTCGATCACCGCCCGGATCGCGTGGGCGGGCTCGGGGGCGGGGATGATCCCCTCGGTCCGCGCGAACTGCACCGCCGCCTCAAACGTCTCGTTCTGGCGGTAGGCCCGCGGCTCCACCATCCCGGCCTTGACGAGACCGCACACCAGCGGCGAGCCGCCGTGGTAGCGCAGGCCTCCGGCATGCACCGGCGGGGGGACGAAACCATGGCCGAGCGTGTACATCGGCATCAGCGGGGTGAGGCCGACGGTGTCGCCGAAGTCATACGCGTAGACGCCGCGGGTCAGAGTCGGGCAGGCGGCCGGCTCGGCGGCGATGAACCGCGTCGCGACGCCGTCCCGGATCACCCGCCGCAGGAACGGGAACGTCAGCCCGCCGAAGTTCGAGCCGCCGCCGACGCAGGCGACGACCGTGTCCGGATACTCGCCCGCCATCGCCATCTGCGCGAGCGCCTCCTGTCCGATCACCGTCTGGTGCAGGAGGACGTGGTTGAGCACCGAGCCGAGCGAGTAGTTGGTGTCCGGGCTCTGGGCGGCGACCTCCACCGCCTCGGAGATCGCGATCCCGAGCGAGCCGGTCGGGTGCTCGCTCTGCCCTCGCCCCGCTGCCGTCAGGTCCGACGGCGAGCGGTGCACAGTCGCCCCCCAGGTCTCGATCATCGAGCGCCGGTAGGGCTTCTGGTCATAGCTGGACCCGACCATCCACACCTCGCACTCCAGGCCGAACATCCGACAGGCAAACGACAGCGCCGAGCCCCACTGGCCGGCGCCGGTCTCGGTGGTCAGCTTCCGAATTCCGGCGGCGGCGTTCTCGTACGCCTGCGGGACCGCGGTGTTGGCCTTGTGGGATCCCGGAGGCGAGCCGCCCTCGTACTTGTAGTAGATGTGGGCGGGGGTGTCGAGCTGCTGCTCGAGGCGCCGAGCGCGGTACAGGGGCGTCGGCCGCCACAGCTTGTAGGCGTCGCGCACAGCGTCGGGAATCTCGATCTCCGGCTCGGCGGCGACCTCCTGACCGATGAGCGCCATCGGGAACAGGGGGCTGAGATCGTCGGGACCGGCGGGTTGCTGGGTGCCGGGATGAAGCGGCGGCGGTGCGTCGCCGGGTAGGTCGGCCATCAGGTTGACCCAGTGGGTCGGGATGTCCTGCTCGCCGAGCATGAACTTGACCTGTGCCTCTCCCATCGCCGTCTCCTTTGGTCACCCTGGGTCGGTCGGCCGCGATTGTATGAGAGCCGCGTCGGCCCGGCGCTGTCGGGATGCGAGCGGGCCCGGTGGTTGACTCCCGATTCCCGGGATCGGCGGTACAGTCGGCGGTGATGGCCATCCGGTCGCCGTCCTCGTAGCACCCCGCGGTGCCGCTCGCGTATGTCTGATCGGCTCGAGCGCGACGCGCTGCGCGGATTCGCTCATCTGCTGCCGGAGCGATGGCGGGAGGTGATCGACATCGCCGCCGCGCCCGTGCCGCCCACGGAGTGGTCCACGATCCCCGCGCCCGACGACGCGGCGGTGCAGCGACTCGCCGGAGTCGACCACATCGTGGTCCTGGTGCTCGAGAACCGGTCGTTTGACCACATGCTCGGATATCTCTCGCTGCCGACGAGCCTCGGCGGCGCAGGCCGAACCGACGTCGACGGGCTGACCGGTCCGGCAGAGAACGTGAACGCCGTCGGGGACTCGAGGTTCGCGATCCACCACCTCGACCGCACGAGGTTCGCCGGCGAGCTCGAGGATCCCGACCACGCCGGGGGATCGGTCGACGAGCAGATCGGCAACGGCCGGATGGACGGCTTCGCCGCCAACTTCGCCCGCATCTCCAGCGCCCGCGCGGCCCGGCTGACGCCGCCCGGTCCCGAGCCCGATCCCGGGTTGGTGATGGGCTACTACAACGCGAGCGACCTCCCGGTGTACGACCATCTCGCCGCCGAGTACTGCGTGGTCGATCGCTGGTTCAGCTCAGTGCCGGGAGCGACCTGGCCCAACCGGCTCTACGCCCTCTGCGGCGCCGCCGCTGGCAGCCGGAACGACATCGCACCGCCGCTCTACGAGCTGCCGAGCTTTGTGCGCTATCTCGACGAGCGCCAGGTGCCGTGGCGCTGGTACTCCTACGATCCCGCCACCCTGCGAGCGGTCGATCCGGCCTACCGCCTCGGGGCCCACGAGCGCTTCGCCTACGTCGACGAGCGTGCGCTGAGCGTCGGGGAGCGGGTTGCCGGCGAGTTGACGCGTGAGGAGCCGTCGTTCCTGGACGACATCGCCGCCGGCCGGCTGCCGGCGGTGTCGTGGATCGATCCGCACTTCAAGGATCTCTCGGTGCTCGGCCCCAACTCCAACGACGACCATCCACCGTCGGACGTGACCGCGGGCCAGGATCTCGTGCTGATGATCTACCACGCGCTGAGCACCGGACCGCGGTGGTCTCAGACGATGCTGATCGTCACCTATGACGAGCACGGAGGGTTCTATGACCACGTGCCGCCACCGGCGGCCGCCGGCGAGTCCCCGGAGTTCCGCCGCCTCGGCGTCCGCGTGCCGGCGCTGATCGTCTCGCCGCTGACCGCCGCCGGATCGACGTCCACCGCGCTCCTCGGCCGCGATGTCCACTTCGATCACACTTCGATCATCAAGACCATCCTCGCCCGGTTCTGCGTGGTCGACGGGCGGATCCCGAAGGTTTCAGACCGCGTGGGCGCCGCCAACCATC
>JBAPXO010000042.1:0-2541 GCA_049284255.1 Solirubrobacteraceae bacterium
CGACCTGATCTGCGTCACCGATGAGGTCTACGAGCATCTCGTCTTCGAGGGCGAGCACATCCCGATCGCGACCCTCCCCGAGATGGCGAAGCGGACGCTGACGATCTCAAGCGTCGGCAAGTCGTTCTCGGTCACCGGCTGGAAGATCGGCTGGTGCTCGGGTCCGGCTGCGCTCGTGTCGGCCACCCGCACCGCCAAGCAGTTTCTGACCTTCGCGGGCGGAACCCCACTCCAGCACGCCGCCGCCGCCGCTCTGCGCCTACCCCCCATCCACCTCCAGCGGCTGCGCGACGACCTCAAGAGCCGCCGCGACCAGCTTTGCGCGGGGCTAACCGACGCCGGTCTGACGCCGCTCGTTCCGCAGGGCACCTACTTCGTCAACGCCGACGTTGGGACCGAGGCGGTTCAGTTCTGCCGGACCCTCCCTGAGCGTGCGGGCATCGTCGCGATCCCCACCAGCGTCTTCTACGACGACAAACAGGCGGCGGCAAGCCTGGTGCGCTTTGCCTTCTGCAAGCGCGAGCGGGTGATCGCCGAGGCCGCGCAGCGTCTCCGGGCTACCATCGACGGCTCTTTCAGCGCCACCTCCCGGAGCCAAGGATGACCACCGACGTCGTGACCATGGACAAGATCGTCTCGCTCGCCAAGCGCCGCGGCTTCGTCTTTCAGAGCAGCGAGATCTACGGCGGGATCGGCTCGAGCTATGACTACGGCCACTACGGCGTCCTGCTCAAGAACAACGTCAAGGGCGAGTGGTGGCGCTCGATGCTCCAGGAGCGCGACGATGTGGTCGCGCTGGACTCCGCGATCATCCAGCATCCCCGCACCTGGCTGGCCAGCGGACACTTGGAGGGGTTCACCGACCCGCTCGTCGACTGCCGCACCTGCAAGCTGCGCTTCCGCGCTGACCACCTCGACGTCTCGGCCTGCGGCCGCAAGCCCTCCACGCACCCCGGCGAGACACCAGACTGCGACCTGACCGAGGCCCGCGACTTCAACCTCATGTTCGAGACCACGGTCGGGGCGGTCAAGGAGGAGGGCTCGACCGTCTACCTGCGCCCCGAGACCGCGCAGGGCATCTTCCTGAACTTCAAGAACTACCTGCAGTTCTCGCGTAAGCGCCCGCCCTTCGGGATCGCCCAGATCGGCAAGAGCTTTCGCAACGAGATCACGCCCGGCAACTTCATCTTCCGCTCCCGGGAGTTCGAGCAGATGGAGATGGAGTTCTTCGTGCCCCCGCCTGAGGCCCCGGACTGGTTCGAGCACTGGCTCAAGGAACGACGGGACTGGTATCTGAAGCTCGGGATCCGTGAGGATCACCTGCGGCTGCGGGCGCACGACGCCGACGAGCTGTCGCACTACTCGAGCGCCACCAGCGACGTCGAGTACCTGTTCCCGATCGGATGGCAGGAGCTCGAGGGCGTCGCCAACCGCGGCGACTTCGACCTCACTCGCCACGCCGAGTACTCAGGCCAGAAGCTCGAGTACGTCGACACCGTCAACGGCGAACGCTACATCCCCTATGTGATCGAGCCCGCGGCCGGCGCCGACCGGGCGATGCTCGCCTTTTTGGTCGACGCCTACGACGAGGACGAGATCGATGGTGAGGCCCGGACGGTGCTGCGCCTGCACCCGCGGCTGGCCCCGGTGAAGGTGGCGGTCCTGCCGCTGGTGCGAAAGGACGGGCAGCCCGAGCTCGCCCAGCAGGTCTACCGGGATCTGCGTGAGCGCGTCCAGGCCGAGTACGACTCGGGCGGAGCCATCGGCCGCCGCTACCGCCGCCAGGACGAGATCGGTACCCCGTGGGCGGTGACGATCGACCACCAGTCACTGGAGGACCAGACCGTGACCCTGCGCGATCGCGACAGCCTCGGCCAGGACCGGATTCCGATCGCCGAGCTCGGCGACGAGATCGAACGGCGGCTGCGGGAACCCTGGACTTCCCCGAAGGTACCTACACCGTAAGCGCCGGCGAGGGCCGGCAAGGGCCGGCGAGGGCCGAGGCTCTCGCCGCCTCAGCTTCGATGTTTGACCCCCTCGGTTGCGAGCGGCGCCAGCGTCTGGCCCCTGACGGGCACGTCGCCGAGCGCGGCGTCGACCGCTTCCAGGATGTCGGCGGAGAGCTCGATCCCCGAGGCCGTGGCGTTTGCCTGGACCTGTTCGGGGCGCGAGGCGCCGGTGATCGCCGAGGCGACCTCGGTCCGGCGTAGAACCCAGGCCAGCGCCAGCTGGGGCATCGTGAGTCCCTCGCCCTCGGCGATCGGGACCAGTCGCTGGACGGCCTCCAGCGCTTCGTCGTCCATGACGATGAACGCGTTCATCGTGTCGTTGGCGGCACGGGAATCGGTCGGGGGTGCCTGACCGGGCTTGTATTTGCCGGTGAGAAGCCCCTGGGCGAGAGGTGACCAGACGATCTGGGAGATGCCGTTGGCTTCGCAGACTGGGAAGACCTCGGCCTCGGGTGCCTGCCAGAGCATCGAATACTGGGGCTGGGAGGAAACGAACAGATCGGCCCCGGCGACGTCGAGCCCCGCTTGGATC
>JBAPXO010000043.1:0-22681 GCA_049284255.1 Solirubrobacteraceae bacterium
TGCCGGAGTTCATCCCGCGCAGGTGAATCTGGATGGCGTTCCGTCCGAACCAAGTGCGAACATACGTTCGTGCTGACTACGAACCACAAGGGAGCAATCGCCGAGGCGGAGATCGCCGCGGCGGCGACGCGGCTCGGGGTGCCGGTGTACAAGCCGCTGAGCGAGCACAGCCGCGCCGATCTGGTCCTCGAGATCGGCGAGACGCTGTGGCGCGTGCAGTGCAAGTGGGGCCGTCTGAGTCTGGAGAGCGACCTGGTACTGATCCGCGTCGGCGGATGCCGGTTGTCTTCAGCGGGCTACGTTCGCACCACGTACGACGAATCCGAGGTTGATCTCTTCGGCGTTTACTGCGGGGAGCTCGACCGATGCTTTCTCATGCCAGCCGCGCTCGCCGTCCGCCGGTCCGACCTCCGGCTTCGGCTGACGCCGCCGCGCAATGGGCAGCGCGCGTGTATTACCCTTGCCGATGACTTCGACTTCGTCGGGGCTATAGCTCAGCTGGGAGAGCGCTGCCGTGGCACGGCAGAGGTCGTGGGTTCGAGTCCCACTAGCTCCACTCTTGGCCCCGAGGCGCCGCTCACCGTCGGCGCCAATCCGTTTCGAGACCAGTTTGGCTATTGGATGGAGCGCGTCGCCGCGGGCGACGAGGTGCTGGTCACCCATCGTGGTAAGCCCCGGGTTCGTTTAAGCCCCGCGGTGCCGCCTCTCCACCGGGATCGGCGCCATGAGTCCTAGCCCTGCTGCTTGGCCGCCTCCAGCGCCGCCGGCGGATCAAGCGCCGCGTTGCCGCGCGTCAGCTCGAGCGCCCGGTCGGCGAGCTCGGCGGCTTCCGCCCCGCCCACCGTGTCATCCCGTAGGGCGAGCGCGAGCAGAACCTGACGCAGGAGCTCCGGGTTCTGGAGGTCCGGAGGTGCGCCTGCCGGAGGCAGGGTGCGGGTGGCCGCGAGCAGCCGCTCGGCGCTGTTGCCGCCACCGCCGAATGAGAGCATCCCGCCAGGGTGCTTGTCGGGGATCGTGGCCACGATCGCGCCGGTGCCCGGGTTGACCACGCTGACCTTGGAGCGCAGGCCCACGCGCTCGAGCGCCAGGCGATAGCCCGAAAGGCGCAGGTAGCCGAGCTGGGCGGCCAGCTGGGTGAAGGCCGCGAGGTCGGTCTCGGCCTTGAGGCGCTTATGGTGAAGCGAGATCTGGGTGCCGGCGTCGGGACGCGCCGGATCGGGGTCTGGGGCCACCAGCAGGAACGCCTGGGGGCCGAGGCGGCCAGCGCCTACGCCGGCGACGTCGGCCAGCAGCTGGTAGCCGCCGAGGCCCAGCGCGCCCACGATGCCGGGGGGCAGGGGATGGGAGGCGAGGTGCTCAGGTGGATATGACATGTCGTGACGCTGATCGAAGTCGTGGGCGGGCTAGTTGTCGAGCAGGCCGCCGACGATGCCGCCGATCAGGCCGCCGCCGCCCTCTCGTTGGGCGTTGCCGCCCTGGCCCTCCTGCACGGGCGGGTGGAAGTAGGCGCTCTGCAGGCCGACTCGACCCGGACCGACGAAGCGGTTGAACACGAGGTTGCCGGCGCCGCCGCCCATGAAGCCGGTCTTGAACCCGTAGACCTCCTGGGCCATGGACACCGAGTGATCGCGGTAGACCCAGCCGCCCGGCTCGATGTCGATCGTCTCACCGTCCTCGAGCTGCTTTTCGAACACGTTGCCGTACCCGTGCACCCAGACGACGCCCTCCTGATCAGCGGCGAAGAACTCGTCCACGAAGAACCCGCCTCCGTACATCATGTTGGCGAAGCCCTTGATGCGGCTGTAGTCGTACTGGACGTTGGACGTCGCGGCAAGGAACTGGTGCTCGCGCACCACGATGCCGTGGCCGGGGGGCAGGTGCAGCGCCGCGATGTGCCCGGGAGCATCCCGGCTAAAGGCGATCTCACCCGCCGACTGAGCCTCGAGCAGGAGAAGCGGCATACCGCCGAAAGCCCGGCGCTTGAGCCCCTTCTTAAGGGGGTGGAGTCCGACCTGCATCTCCGGGTATTTCCAGAGCAGCACGTGGTGCTCGAAGTAGACGGGAACCTGCCCGTCGAGCGCCATGTGCAGGACGGGCACCAGTTCGCCCTCCAGGCGGTACTTGAGGCCGGGCGCGCTGCCCTCGGTGATCTGGGTGGGCAGGATCTTGGGCGCTGTCGGCATGGGTCTCCTTGGATGAGTCGGTCTGAAAGCGCGGTTTGAGAGCGCGGTCCCGAGCAGATTGAGGCGGCCGGTGCCCGCCGCCTCGCTTCAGTGGAGACGCTATCGCGACCGAGGCCGGATCTCCATCGAATCTCGAGGCCGGCCGATCACGATCTCGACGCCTGATCGACCTCGGATCGGAGGATCGGCGGCCCTGGTGGGCCCCGCCGGAACCCACTTCGGCACGACGCTTCTGCCCCGGCGCCGAGCGGCCATAATCGCGGGCATGCCCCCGATCTACGTCAGCGGCCACCGCAATCCCGACACCGACTCGATTGCGTCCGCCCTGGGGTACGCCGAGCTCAAGGGACGGCTCGATCCGCGAGACCAGTACATCCCCGTGCGACTGGGCGACTGCAACGCCCAGACGCGTTGGCTGCTGGAGCGCAGCGGGGCGCCCGAACCGCGCCATCTCCCCCACGTGATGCTTCGCGCCTGCGACGTGATGCAGACGAGCTTCCCCGTCAAACGCCATGACGAGCCGATTCGCGAGGCTGGCCAGGCGATGGGCAAGGCCGACCTCGAGCTCGTGCCGATCGTCGATGACGAGGGGGCACTGACCGGCGTACTCACCGAACGCGCCCTGGCACGCAGATACATTCGTGACTCGCGGGGAGCCTCCACGTTGGAGGAGGCACCAACCCAAGTGAGCGCGGTCGTCTCGGCGCTCGAGGGCGAGCTGGTCTCCGGCGAGGACAGACTGCTCTCCGGACGTGTCTGGGTCTACGCGATCGCCTCGGGCAACGACAGCGGGATCGCAGCCGGCGACATCGTGGTCGTCGGCGATCGCCCCGAAGCTCAGCTGCTGGTCATCGAGCTGGGCGCCGCACTGATGATCCTCTCCAATGCGGCGCAGCCCTCGCCCGAGGTGCTGGCGGCCGCCCGTGAGCGCGACACCTCGATCATCGTCTCCCCGCTCGACAGCTACGTCTCGGGTCGCATGGTCACCCTCGCCGCCCCGTGCAGCGCCCTGATGGAGAAGGATCCCCTGACGGTCACGACCGAGTTCCTGGTCGATGACATGTCCGAGCAGATCAAGGAGATCCACTACGGCGGGGCCGTCGCCGTCGATTCCGAGAACCGCCCGGTGGGTCTCATCACCCGCTCAGATCTCGTGGCTCCGCCCCGCCGGCGGGTCGTGCTCGTCGATCACGCCGAGCAGGCTCAGAGCGCGCTCGGGATCGGGCAGGCGGAGATCCTCGAGATCCTCGACCACCACCACATCGGCTCGATCGAGACCCGGATTCCGGTGACCGCCACCTTCGATCCCGTGGGCTCGACCTCAACCCTGGTCGTCGAGCGTTTCCGCCAGGCCGGTATGGAGCCGAGCCGGTCAACGGCGATGATGCTGCTGGGAGCGGTGATGTCGGACACGGTGATCCTCAACTCCTCGACCACGACACCGCGTGACCACGCCGTCGTCGAGTACCTGGAGCGCGTTCTCGCGATCGATGGATGCGAGCTCGGCCGCGAGATGTTCGAGGCCACCTCCGACGTCTCGGATCTGAGCGCGCACGAGATCGTCACCCGCGACGCCAAGCGCTATCAGGTGCGGGGCGGGCAGGAGATCTGCATCGCCCAGGTCGAGGTCGTCGGCCGCGGGCTGCTCGGGCGCAAGCAGGAGCTCCTCGATGCGCTGCACCGCGAGCGTGAGGACCGGGAGCTGGCGATCTACGCGCTCATGGTGACCGACGTCGTCGACAAGGGAACCGAGATGCTGGTCTCCGGCGACGTCACCGCCGTGGCTCGGAGCTTCGGCGTCGAGCAGACCGACAGCACGCTCGCGCTGCCGGGCGTAATGAGTCGTAAAAAGGAAGTCGCGCCGAAGCTGATGACGGCGCTCTAGCGGGCTGGCTGCCCGCGGCGCTCAAGCGGGGCGACGGCGGCCTGCTGGCTACCGCTGCCCTTTCAGGCCGCGCCGACGGCGAGCGCAGGCGCCTCGCCCCAGAGCTGCTCGAGGCGGTAGAACTCCCGCGTCTCAGGAGTGAAGACGTGCACGATCACGTCGAGGTAGTCGAGCAGGACCCACCGCGCCTCGTTGAGCCCCTCCACCCGGCTAGGGAGCAGGCCGTACTCGGATTTCATCCCGGCGTGAATGCCGTCGTGGATCGCCTTGGTCTGGCGGTCGGATCGTCCCGTGCAGATCACGAAGTAATCGGCGTAGCCGATCATCCCGCGTAGATCGAGAGCGACGATGTCCAGCGCCTTGCGGTCGGCCGCCAGGTCGACGATCTCGGATGCCATTCGTTCGGGGGTCAGGGATGCGGTGGTTACGTTCACGCACTCTCCAGGGTGTCGTATAGCCGGTGGCGACGTATGTAGTCGACCACCGCGTCGGGAACTAGGTAGCGGATCGGCTGTCCGGCGCTCACTCGCCGGCGAATCATCGTCGACGAGATGCCGATTCTCGGCATCTGAAAGAAGCGAGCCCGTTCGCCGCCCTTGAGCTCCAACAGCGCGGTCTCCACCGACCCGCGTGCGGTGCCCCTCCGCTTGGCGACGGCGAGGGTCGCAAGCTCCAGCACCTGCTCGGGCTCATGCCACTGCGGCAGGCCGGCGGCGATGTCACCGCCGACGATGAGCACGAGTTCGTTGTTGGGCGCTTGCGACTTCAGCACATTCAGGGTATCGACCGTGTAGGACGGTCCGTCGCGCTCCAGCTCGAGCTCGGAGACTTCGAAGCGATCGTCGCCGGCGACCGCTAACCGGCAGAGCTCGAGCCGATGCTCGGGACCCGGCTCGTGCTCGACGGACTTATGCGGCGGGATACGAGTCGGGATCAGCATGACGCGGTCGAGCGCAAGCTCACGGTACGCCTCCTGGGCGCAGATCATGTGACCTAGATGTGGCGGGTTGAAGGTCCCGCCGAGGATCCCCAGGCGCACGGGACTACGAGCGAGCCAACCGTCCGCGGCTCACGGGCGAGTCTGCCCGGCGCCCTCGGCGAGGTACTTGAACGTGCACAGCTCGCGCAGACCGATTGGGCCGCGGGCATGGAGCTTCTGCGTCGAGTTGCCGATCTCGGCGCCCATCCCGAACTCATAGCCGTCGGTAAAGCGCGTTGAGGCATTGACGTAAACGCAGGCGGCGTCGACCTCCAGCTGAAAGGCGCGGGCGGCGGCCGTGCTGCCCGTGACGATCGCCTCGGAATGGCCGCTGCCGTGGGCGTTGACGTGCGTGATCGCCTCCTCGGTGTCGCCGACGACGGCCGTCGCGATCTCGAGCGCCAGATACTCGGTGTCCCAGTCGATGTCGGTGGCGGCGTCCACTGAGGTGCCGGCAGGCGCCATCAACACTGTCTCCTCGTCGCCGTGGATGGTCACGCCGGCGTCGCTCAGCGCGCGCAGGGCCGTCGGCAGGAACGCGGGCGCGACGTCCCGGTGAACGAGCAGCTTCTCGGCGGCATTGCACGTTCCCGGGCGCTGGAGCTTGGCGTTGAGCACGATCTCCAGGGCCGACTGCAGATCGGCGCTGGCCTCGACGTAGACGTGGTTATTGCCCGAGGCGGCGTAGATCACCGGCACGGTCGCTACGCCCTTGAGCGCCGCCTTCAGACCCTCTCCCCCCCGCGGGATGATCAGGTCGACGACGCCGGACTGGGTGGCGAGCTCGGCGAGTTCCTCTCGCCCACCGCCGGCCAGCAACGAGAGCGATCCGTCGGGGAGTCCGGCGTCGGTGGCGGCCTGGGCGGCCAACCCCGCCAGGACGGCATTGGAGTGAGCGGCTGAGCTGGAGCCGCGCAGGACCACGGCGTTGCCGGATTTCAGGCACAGAGCGGCGGCGTCGATGGTGACGTTGGGCCGGGCCTCGTAGACGACGGCGACCACTCCGAGCGGAACGCGCACCCGCCGCAGCGACAGGCCGTTGGGCAGCCGCGAGCCATCGATCACCTCGCCCACCGGATCGGGGAGGGCGGCGATCTTGCGAACGCCCGCCGCCATCGCCTCGATCCGCGACTCGGTCAGAGCGAGACGGTCGAGCAGGGCATCGGAGAGGCCGTTCTCCTGACCGACTTCGAGGTCGCGCACGTTGGCCTCGAGGATGACGTCGACGTTGCTCTCCAGCGCCTGGGCGATCGCCTCGAGCGCGCCGTCCTTGACCTCCGAGCCGAGCGTCGCCAGCGAGCGCGAGGCGCGCTGGGCGGCGAGGCAGGTCTCAGCTATGGACACCGCGGTGCTGGCCATGGGACAAAGGGTACCGGGGTCCGCCTCAGGCCAAGACGAAGTAGTCGCGATGGATGGCCTCCTCGCTGGCCCGAGGCAGAAGCTCGCGCACGTCGGCTGACTTCAGCCCGATCACCCGCCGCAGTTCGGTGGCCGAGTAGTTACAGATTCCCTTGCCCACGGCGGCGCCGTCGTGGTCGATCTCGACGGCGTCGCCGGCCTCGAAAGACCCGCTGACATCGACGATTCCGACCGGGAGCAGGCTCGTCCCGCCCTCGCGCAGCGCCCGGGCGGCGCCGGCATCGACGAGCACCCGGCCGCGGACGGGCTTGGCGTACTTGAGCCACAGCTTGAAGCTCGAGTACCGGCCCTCGCGTGCCGGGAAACGCGTTCCCACCGATTCCCCCGCGGCCGCGGCGGTGATCGCGCCCGACTGGAGGCCGCTGGCGATCACCGTCGGGATCCCGGCAGCGGTCGCCATCTCGGCGGCCACCACCTTGGAGCGCATCCCGCCTGAGCCCAGGGGCGAGGCGGTCTGTCCGATCTCCAGGCCATCGAGCGCGGCGAAGTCCTGGACCTCGGCCACGAGCTCGGCGTCGGCCTGCAGCCGGGGATCGGCGGTGAACACGCCCTCGGCGTCGGTGAGCAGGAGCAGCCTCCTGGCGCCGAGGAGTATCGCCACCTGGGCGGCGAGGAAGTCGTTGTTGCCAAACGAGATCTCGTCGGTGGTCGTCGTGTCGTTCTCGTTGATCACCGGCACCACCCGCCAATCCAGCAGCTTGCGAAGCGTCTGGCGGGCGTTGAGGTAGTGCGTCCGCGCGCTCATGTCAAAGAAGGTCAGCAGCACCTGGGCGGTCGGCACCCCCCGGTCGCGCAGGAGCTGGTCATAGACCTGGTAGAGCTTGCCCTGACCGACCGCGCTGGCGGCCTGCAACTCGTCGATCGCGCGTGGTCGCAGCGCCAGGGACATGACGCCCATGCCCCGGGCGATCGCGCCACTGGTGACGACGACGACGGGCTCGCCGGCGTGGTGGCAGGTCGCGAGCTGGTCGCAGATCCTCCCCAGGACGTCGCCGCGCACTGCGCCGTGCTCGTCGGCGACGATGCTCGACCCCAGCTTGACCACGAGGCAGCTCACGCCGCGGAGGTTACGGCGCCCCGACGCACACGCGCCCGAGCGCGCCCGGGGACGGGGTCAGGCGGGTCAGCCCAGTCCGGTGGTCGGCGAGGCCGACGATCGCCGGGCGCACCAAGGATTTGCGGGCACTCCCTCACACGGATGGGGCATCGTCTGCAAGTGCTTGGGCAGCGGGTGCATGACGATGTGGGTCGCATGCGGATAGCGATCGCCGGGCTGACACCCGAACGGTGGAACGTTGATCGTGGAGTCGCAGAGCACCTCGCTGAGGAACGGGATGTTGAAGTTCGGGGGAACCGGGGTGGTGGTGCAAACCGGATACATCTGCTCCAGTTTCACCGCGCCCGGCGAGAGCTTGCCCGAGGTATCGACGTTGCCGCTGAAGCAATTGCTGGGATGCGTCTCGAAGTTCAGTTGCTCGAAGTCGCCGTTGGTTGGATTGCCGTATCCACCGTTGTGGGTGAACGTGTTGCCGATCAGCGCATTGCCCCACTCGTCATAGAGGCAGCTCCCGTTGCCGAGCAGAGGAAAGTTCTTCGTGCCGCCGGTACATGGCGGCCCCGAATCGGGATAGTTGACGATCAACGCGCCCCAGGCGTGGTTGTTGACGATCCGGTTGTCCATGACCGTGTCGTTGCGTCCACCGGCGACGACCACGCCGGTTCCCACCGGACCTGCCGCCGCCGAGCCCGCGGTGGGAACATTCGGGTTGTTGTTGTCGTGGACGTAGTTGTGCATGAACACCCAGCAGGAATGAGTGTGGGTGATCGGGCTGATTCTGTCGTGCGGGCAGGCGCCGTTCTGGGGCGACGGCTCATCGCCGTTCTGGCTGTTGGTATTGAACCCCTCCTCGTTGTTGTCCCACTCCGAGTTCTTGACGATCAACCGCCCGCCGGAGTTGGAGCCTGAGAACCCCAGGGCGTTGTATTCCGCCCAGCCGTGGTTGAGCGTCTGATCGCAGACCTGCTGGCAGGCGCCGATGTAGAACCCGGAGTCATTGAAGTTCGAGGCGTAGATCTGATCCCAGGTCCCACCGCTCCAGTTGCTTGAGAAGACGCCGTACTGCGCCGCGCTGAACTCGCCGGCCTTCGTCTTGTTCTTCAGGTAGGTGCTGGTCGTGGTCAGATAGGCGCCGTGGAAGCCGTGGCCTCCGACCTTGCCGCTGTCGGCGCCGCCGTTCCACCAGATCTCGTTGCCGGCATCGCGGGACCCACCCAGGAAGTTGCAGGCCGTGAGGTTCTCGATCGAGACGTTGGCGGCTTTGTAGACCATCAAGCCGTTGACGCCGGACGCCCGGGCTCGCGCCGCGACCGCGTACTCGTCTTCCTTCGCCCGGCCTGTGAGGCCGAAGTTCTGGGCCGAGGCCTTGGCGCTGCAGGCACCCGAGCCCGGCTTGGTTCCGTCCACGATCACCGTGCGGCGGTTCATGCCCCGGATATGGAGATCGGGCGTGGTGATCAGCACCCCGGCCGGGAAGTCGGGCTTGCCGCGCGGCGTGAGGACCTGGTTGGTCTTGTAGTCCCCCGGTCCGATCAGGATCCAGTCGCCCGCGTGTGCCGCGTCAACCGCGGCCTGGATCGAACCGTACTGACCCCGGATCCCATGGTCCGATCCCACTCGCAGCACCCGGCCCGCGGCCGTTGAGACCGACCCCGCGCACACCGCCAGGGCAACTGCAACTGCCAGCAAGCAGCGCATGTGTGACACCCACCTCTCAAAAAAACCTCAAATAGGAGCCGTGCCGGCCCTCACCGGACGACTTCCAGGACGGAGCGCGATCCTACACGCTGGGATCGAGTTCGAACGCGACCCCGCCGATCTCGACCTCGTCCCCGGGCTGAAAGCCCTCGGCCTCGAGCGCTCGGAGCACGCCGATGCCCCGCAGCCGGCGTTCGAGGTGGGCGAGCGCTTCCTCGTTGTCAAGGTCATAGCGCGCGAGGAGCCGCTCGATGCCCTCGCCCGTGACCGAGAAGCTGCCCTGGCCGCGGCGCCGGACGGTGTAGGCGCGAGGCGCCGCCGGTCGGTAGACGCGATGCTCGGCGAGCTCGGCGAGCTCGGCGGCGCCCCCGTCCACGGCCTCTGACCGATCGGCCTGAGGATCCGGCGCAGGCGGCACGCGTCTCATCAGCTCGGTCGCAAGCTCGTCGAGCCCGGCGTGGGTGACCGAGGAGGTGAGGATCACAGGAACCTCGGGGCCGAGCCGTGTCTCCCACCGCTCGCGTGCCTCACGGGCGGCCTCGGGATCCACCAGGTCGACCTTGGAGAGCGCGAGGATCCGCGGCAGACCGGCCAGCCGCCGGTCATGGCGCTCGAGCTCCCGCTCCACGGTGGCGTGGTTGGCGACCGGATCCGAGCCGTCCAGCGGACGGACGTCGAGTACGTGGACGAGCAGCCGGGTGCGCTCGACGTGGGCCAGGAACTCGTGCCCGAGCCCCACCCCCTCGCTCGCGCCTTCGATCAGCCCGGGGATATCGGCGAGCACGAGCTGACGGGTCTCGGTCTGGAGCGTGCCCAGCACCGGCGAGAGCGTCGTGAACGGGTAGTCGGCGACCTTGGGGTGAGCGCGGGTCAGGCGTGAGAGCAAGGAGGACTTCCCGGCGTTGGGTAGACCGATCAGGCCGACGTCGGCGAGCAGCTTGAGCGCCAGCGTGACCCATGTCTCCTCTCCGGGCAGACCGCGTTCGGCAAACCGCGGCGTCTGATGAGTCGGACCGGCAAAGCGTTTATTGCCCCGCCCCCCCGGACCTCCTCGCGCCACGACCGCTCGCTGGCCGGCGCGGACGAGGTCGTGGCCGGCGCCGTCGCGTTCGACCAGCACCTGGGTGCCGGGAGGCACGCGGAGCTCCAGGGTCGTCCCGTCGGCGCCATGGCGCTGCGCCCCCTGACCGTGACCGCCGCGGCGCGCCTTGTAGTGCGAGCGCCGGCGAAACGAGGCGAGGTCGCGCAACGAGTCGTCGCAGACCAGGACCACATCGCCTCCACGGCCGCCGTCGCCGCCGTCCGGACCGCCCTTGGGAACGTGGGCCTCGCGGCGGAAGCTGAGGCTTCCGTCCCCCCCACCGCCGGCCTGGACGTGAATTCGCGCTCGATCCTGCATGCTGTGGCTACAACTATGTCCGATCCCGTATTTCTGATCACCGGCGCGTCTTCGGGTATCGGCGCCGCCACCGCCCGGGAGGCGGCGGCTGCCGGCTACCGGGTCGTCCTGGCCGCGCGGTCGGTCGATCGCCTGCGTGAGCTCGCCGACGAGCTCGGCGGAGAAGACCGGGCGCTGGCGCTGGAGTGCGACGTGACCGAGTGGGCAGCTCAAGAGGCGATGGCGGCAACCACACTCGAGCGCTTCGGCCGCCTGGACGTGGCATTCGCCAATGCCGGATTCGGCGCCAAACGCGGCTTTCTGGAGGAGTCGCCCGAGTTCTGGCGCTCGATGGTGCTCACCAACGTCTACGGCGCCGCGCTCACGATCCGGGCGACCCTTGAGGCGCTGCGAAACTCCCGCGGACATCTCCTGCTCACCGGGTCGGTGGCCGGCCGTCGTGCCCTGTCGGGCTCGCTGTACTCGGCGACCAAGTGGGCGATCACCGGGATGGCCGAATCGGCGCGCCAGGAGTTCAACGGGACTGGGGTGCGGGTGACGGTGATCGAGCCGGGCATGGTCGACACACCGTTCTTTGACGACCGCCCCACCGACGCGCTCGCGCCTGAGGACATCGCTCGGGCGATTATGTTCGCGGTCTCCCAGCCCCCCCATGTGGATGTCAACGAGCTCCTGATCAGACCCACGGCACAGGACAACTGACCCGACGCAGGGGTGGCCCCGGCGAGGGCGAAAACCAAAGGCGAATGACGGTCGTGGGCGACTTCAAGAAGTTCCTCCTGCGAGGCAACCTCGTCGAGCTCGCAGTGGCGTTTGTCATGGGAGTGGTCTTCGCGTCGCTGCTGAAGGCCTTCATCGCTGATCTGATCACGCCGATCATCGCACTCATCTTCGGGCAGCCCAACTTCTCGGGACTGTCATTCACGATCAACAGCAGCCACTTCAACTACGGCGACTTCCTCAACAACCTATTCACGTTCTTGACGACCGCCGCCGTGCTGTTCTTCTTCGTCGTGCGCCCCTACAACATGCTGATGCAGCGCCGGGCCCAGGACGATCCGGACACCAAGGAGTGCCCGGAGTGCACCTCGGCGATCCCGGTCAAGGCGCGCCGGTGCCCGGAGTGCACCTCGGCGGTGCCGGCCGCGGCCTGAAGCCGGACCGCGCCTGAAGCTCAGCCTGCGGCGTCGACGGACTCGCCGGCGACGACCGAGATGACGCGTCCGCGACGCCCCTGGGTGAACTGGACCGTCCCCGGGGAGCGAGCGTAGATCGTGTCGTCCTTGCCGATCCCGACGCCGTCGCCGGGCTTGAAGCGGGTGCCGCGCTGGCGGACGATGATTTCTCCCCCGGTCACCGTCTGGCCGGCGAAGACCTTGACGCCGAGCCGCTTGGCGTTGGAATCACGACCGTTGCGGCTGGATCCGAGACCTTTCTTATGCGCCATCGGTGGCCTCCACGGTAGCTGTCGTCGATTCGGGCGACTCGGCGGCTGGGGCCTCGGAGGAGGAAGCGGCGGCGCGGCGGCTGGCGCTCCGTCCGGAGGCGAGCTTGAGCGACGTGATCTGCACGCGGGTCAGCTCCTGGCGGTGGCCGTTGTGTCGCTTATAGCCCCGCTTGGGCTTGAACTTGACCACGCGTAGCTTGGGACCGCGCTCGTGGGCGAGCACACGGGCCTTCACCGTCACCTTGCCGATGTCCTCGCCGTCGACCACGTCTGAGCCGTCGACGTAGAGCAGCGGCTGCAGCTCGACGGTCGCGCCGTCGTCCACGGCCAGGCGTTCGACCAGGAGGGACTCTCCCTCCTGGACGCGGTACTGCTTTCCACCTGTTTTGACGATCGCGTACATGGTCATTCCGAACCCGACGAGCCAGCCGCGGCCGATCCGGCCTTGGCGCTCGAACGGCGTCGCCCGCCTCTGCGGCCGCGACGCCGAGGCTTTGAGTCTAGATCATCGTCAGAAGTGCCGGACTCGTCGCCGCCAGAGGTCCCAGCATCGTCGGAACCGGCCCCCGGCACGTCGACGAGCGAGGCCACGGCCGAGGTGCGGCCGGCCTCGTCGATGCGAACCAAGTGCTTCTGGCCGACGTACTTGTTCCCGCCCCGGATGGCGATGATGTAGCCGTCGATCTTGGCCACGGCGTCCCCGGGGCTGTACATGTGGGGCTCGACGATCTCGACGTGGACCTCCTCGCCCTCCCGGAAGGGCAGCGCGCGCTCGAGCACCTGCTCACGGTTGCCCTCCTGGAGCACCGCGAAGTGGTCGAGCGGCAGACCCTCCGACCCCTCGAAGACGAAGACCTTGCCGGTCTCCTCCTCGACGGCGTGGAGCACGCGAGCGCCGTTGGCGGTGAACTCGGCGCTCACCCGAGGGTTCATCTGGATCAGGATGGCGTCGGCCGACGTCTCCTTGGCGATGTCCCGGAGTTTGCGCTCGAACTCGATCGCGATCGTCTCCTCGGACTTGATCACGCCCTCGCCGTGGCAGGTCGGGCAGGGCCGGGTCATGATCTCGCGCACCCCGTCGGTGACGTTCTGGCGCGTCATCTCGACGAGCCCCAGTGGAGAGATCTCGACGACGAAGGTCTTGGTCCGGTCCTCGTCGAGCGCCTTACGCAGGGTCTTGAGCACGGCATCGCGGTTTCGCGACCGGGCCATGTCGATGAAGTCGATGACGATGATCCCGCCGATGTCGCGCAACCGCAGCTGGCGGACAACCTCGTCGGCGGCCTCAAGGTTGGTCTTGGTGATCGTGTCCTCGAGCCGGGCGCCTTTTCCGCGGCCGATGAACGAGCCCGAGTTGACGTCGATGACGGTCAGCGCCTCGCCGTAGTCGATCATCAGGTAGCCGCCGCTGGGCAGATCGACGCGTCGCGACAGCGTGGAGGCGAGCACGTCCTCGACGCCGAAGGCCTCGAACAGAGGCGTGTCCTCCTCCCAGAGCTCGACGTGCTCGACGAGCTCGGGGGCGGTGCGGGAGAAGAACGACACCAGGCGGTGGTGCTGCTTGGGGTCGTCGACGACGGCGCGCTCGAAGTCGGCCGAGAAGATGTCTCGCACGACGCGCACCGAGAGATCGGCCTCCTGGAAGACAAGCGCCGGGGCGTGCGTCTCGTCGACGCGCTTCTGGAGCACCTCGCCGAGCTTGAACAGGTAGAGCAGCTCGCGCTCGAGGTCGGCGCGCTTGGCGCCCTGGGCGGCGGTCCGGATGATCGCCCCCGCTCCCTTGAGGTCGAGCTTTGCCGCCTCCTTGCGAAGCCGCTCCCGTTCCTTCTCATCGAGGCGACGGGAGACGCCGACGCCTTCTCCGTACGGGGCGTAGACCATGTAGCGGCCGGCGATCGTCAGGTCCATCGAGAGCCTGGCGCCCTTGGTCTTGAGCGGATCCTTGACGACCTGGACGACGATCTCCTGGCCGGGCTTGAGCATGTCGGTGATGTTGCGACCCTCTCGCGAGCCGCCGCGCCCGCGGCGAGGCGCCTCGACGCCGGGGAGCACGATCTCGTCGACGTGCAGAAAGCCGTTCTTCTCCAGGCCGATGTCGACGAACGCGGCCTCGAGTCCGGCCAGGACGTTGTCGACCCGGCCCTTATAGATGTTGCCGACGATTGAGCGATTGCCTCGGCGTTCGAGGTAGAGCTCCGCGACCTTGTACTCGCTGCCGGCGGCCGAGGGCTTACGGCGCCGGCGCGGGGTGGAGTTCGGCTTGCGGGGCGACACGCTTCCGGTCGCCTCCAGCAGCCCGACCCGGGTCTCCCCACGGTCGACGCTGACCAAAACTTGCTTCTTCAATTGTTGTCAGTCCTTTGAAATTGTTGCCGTGCGCTGATCTGATCGCGCAGGCAGTTACGAAATTAGCGCGCGGCTCTTGCCCGTCGACGCCATCCGACCTTGGATGTAGATCGACTGCAGGAGGCCGATGGCCAAGAATGTGACGATCACCGAGGATCCGCCGTAGCTGAGCAGCGGTAGCGGGACGCCGGTGATGGGCATGATCCCGATCGTCATTCCGACGTTCACGAAGACCTGGAACATCAGCATCGCGAGGATGCCGCCGGCTATCAGCGTGCCGAACAGGTTCTTGCTCATCGTGAGGATTCTCAGGCCGCGCCAGATCAGCAGCGCGTAGAGCGACAGCACAACCGCGGCTCCGACGAATCCGTAGGTCTCCCCGACCGAGGCGAAGATGAAATCGGTTCCGCTGGCCGAGAGGTAACTGAGTTTGGTTTGGGTGGCGTTTGCGCCACGCCCGGTCTTCTGCCCCGAGCCGATAGCGATCAGCGACTCGTGGATGTTGTAAGTCTGGCCCTGCGGATCCTTGGAGGGGTTGAGGAATCCGGTCAGGCGCTGCACCTGGTAGGGCTTGAGAACGTGGACGCCGAGCGCCGGCGCGCCGGCAAGGACGATCGCGATCGAGGCGATGAACATCACCACCAGCCCGGTGAGCTGCTTCCAGGAAGTTCCGGCGAAGAAGAGAACGCTGAAGCCGATCGCGACGTAGACCATTCCCGTCCCGAGGTCCGGCTGGGGAATGACCAGCAACGCGGCGACCGACGCCAGCAGCATGACCCGGGCGGTCGTTCGCCACTCGTGCAGCGCGCGGCTACGGTCGACGGCGAATCCCGCCAGGGCGAGGATGATCAGGATCTTGCCGAATTCCGAAGACTGGAACTCCAGGAACGGCAACGGGATCCATCGCCTTGCGCCCATGACCGAGGGCATCCCATAGACGACCAGGTTGAGCCCGATCATCACGGCGAACAACCCGTACTTGTACTCGCGCAGCCGCGAGTAGTCGATCCGGCTCAGCACCAACACCAACAGCACCCCGATGCCCGCGTAAATCGCCTGACGCTGAGCGACATGGGCGTTGGCCGCAGAGCTCAGCGTGACCAGCGAGCACCCCACCAGCCCCAGAGCCGCCAGGAGCAGGAGGGGATCCAGAAACGGCACCGACCGAGCACGGGGCACCGCCATCTCGTCGACGGGCTGGATCGGAGTCGCGCTCATAGGGTCTGCGAGCTCCCCGCCGTGTAGGGGCCGGGCTTTCCGAAGAACCACTGCGACAGGATCTCCCGAGCAACGGGGGCCGCGCCGACGGCGCCGAATCCGCCCTTCTCCACCCAGACCACGACCGCGATCGGCTTGGTGGTGGCCGACGGAGGCACGAAGCAGGCATACCAGGCGTAGTCCTGCTCAGCACCGTCGGTGATGTACTGGGCGGTGCCGGTCTTGCCGTAGACCTGCTCGGGGAAGTTCTGGAACACGTCCGCCGACGTACCGCCCGGCTGGGAGGCGGCCGCGCGCAGGCCCTGCCTGATGGTGTCCAGGTACAGCGGATTGATGTCGATGTGACGTGAGGGCGGAGGGTTGATCTTCTGCAACACCGTGCCGTCCTCGTCCTCGACGTCAAGCCCGAGGTGCGGGCGGACGATCGTCCCGCCGTTGGCGAGTGCCGAGTAGGCGACGGCCAACTGCAGCGGCGTGACCTGGACGTCGCCCTGACCAACCGCGAGGTTGATGTTGTCGCCGATCGACCATGGCCGGTTGGTGCCATCGGCGATCCCGCATCCACCGGGGGAATGCTTGGGATGGCCCTTGAACGGCCCGGTGGCGTTATCGCACTCCGCCTCGAGCTTGTTGCGGCTCGCGCGCCAGCGGGGGGTGGGCAAGGTGCCGGTGGCGGCGTCGGGGAGGTCGACGCCGGTGGAGCGCCCGATCCCGAAGGCTCGGGCCCACTGGTCAAGCGGTCCGCCGTTGGGGTGCAGGTTGGGATCGGCGTTGGTCAGGGCACCGAGGTTGTAGAAGAAGTCGTCGGAGGAGACCTTGATCGCATTGACGAGATCGAGCACGCCGTCGACAGCGTGACCGGAGTTGTGGCGGCACTGCTGGGCGCCTCCGGTCCCGACGCAGAACTGCCCGGTGTCGTCGAAGGTGTCCTCCGGGGTCCAGACGCCGCTCTGGAGCGCGGCGGTGGCAGTAATCGGCTTGAAGGTCGAGCCGGTCGGTCCTGCGCTCTGAATCGCGCGGTTGAGCAGCGGGTCCCCGCTGGCGGCGCTCGTCAGGCTCTGGTAAGTGGACTCGGACAGGTTGCCGGTGAAGACCTTCGGGTTGAAGCTCGGAAGCGAGCCCATCCCATAGACCTCGCCGTTATCGGGGTTCATGGCCACGAACGCCCCTCCGTCCGACGGCGGATTGGAGGCGATCGACTGGGCCAGCGCGTTCTGGCCGACCTGCTCGATCCCCTGGTCCAGGGACAGGCGCAGGTTGTGGCCGGGGATCGGCGCCGTATCCCGGAGGTCTCCCGTGGGCTGGCCGAGGGCGTTCACCTGGACCTTCTCGGTCCCGTCGGTGCCCCGCAGGAAGCTGTCGTACTCGGACTCCAACCCGGTCTGGCCGATGATCGAGTTCGGCGAGATTCCCCGGAAGGTCTTCTCCTTGAGCTCGGCGCCGTCGATCCGACCGACGGTTCCGAACACCTGCGCTCCGAGCTTGCCCTTCGGGTAGTTGGTGACGTAGATCTGCTGGACGCTGACGCCGGGAAACTCGTTCTGGCGTTCATCGAGGTAGTACTGCACGTCGTGCGAGACCTGGCTCTTGACGGTGACGTCGGCGTAGGGCAGGAGCGAGACCTGCTTGGCGACCTCGCAGGCCACCGCCGATAGCCGCGCATGATGCGGGGGGCCGGGGATCTTGCAGTTGATGCGCTTGGTCGACATCCCCAGGACGCGTCCGAGCTTGTTGTAGATCACGGCGTCGGCCTTGGGGGGCTTGCCGATATTGGCCAGCGTCACTGCCGCCGGCAGATCCGGGGGACTTATTTGGACGGCGAGAGCCTTGTTGGAGTCGACGAGGACGGCGCCGTTGCGGTCGAGGATCTCACCTCGGGGAGCGGCCACGGCGATGTCACGCACGCGATTGATCGTCGCCGCCTGAAGGTATTGATCGCCCGAGAGCACCTGTAGGAACCACAGCCGGAAGAAGATGATCGCGAACATCGCCAGCGCGAGGCTGCCGACGACCGCCACCCTGAGGGCGAGCTGGGGTGTGAGCGGCGGACGGCGTTCCTCGGGAGGCTGGGTCACGGCGTCCCTCGGGGAATCTGGCCGAGGCGCTTGGACGGGCTCTGGAGCGGGCTCAGGCCTCCGGTCGTGTAAGCGCGGCGCCGGCGCCTGCGCGGGTCGTCGGGGAGTGCCGGGGTGATGATCCGCCGCACGACCGCGTACACCGGGAGCGCGATCAAGGTGTTGACGAGCACCGTGATGAAGATCTGCTGGACGAGCAGGAAGCTGACGGGGGCGTTGACGCCGAGGAGAAACTGGATCAGCGTCATCCCCACCCCGGCGACCGTGGTGGCCGCGGCTCCCGCGGCGAGCGGGATCAACCCGTGAGCGGGGTCACGCAGCTCTCGCAGCCGGCCTGACCAGTACCCGATCGCGATGTAGAGCAGCGAGGTCACGCCGAGCGTCTGCACGAGCACGGTGTCGACGAGCAGGCCGGTGGCGAAGCCCATGATGGCTCCGGGCAGCGAGCCCGTCAGGAGTCCGACCGACATGACCACCAACGGCGACAGGTCGGCGCTGACTCCGAAGATCGAGATCTGCGAGACGGCGGTCTCCTGGATCACCACCGTGGCCAGCGCCAGGACCGCCAGGCGGAAGATGAGACGCGGCGAGGCCGAGCTCACGGAACCTGGGCCCGTTCGGTGCCGGCGTGGGGCCGGGTCAGAATCTGGACCGAGTCCACGTGGCGCAGGTCGGCCGCGGGCGCGACCTGCACCTCGCTGTTGTTGATCAGGTTGTTCTGGTCGGCGTTGGACACCTGCCCGATCGGGATCCCAGGCGGGTACAGCGAGGTCAGCGAACCCTGGCTGAAGCCGGCTGTGACCACCTGCTGACCGACGCTGATCGTGGCGTGGCTGGGAAGGTCCTCGAGCAGCAGGGCATTGGGATTGCCGACGGCTGGGAAGAGCACCCCGGTGTCGCCTCGATTGTTGAGGATCTGGGCGGTCACCGCGTAGGAGTGGTCGGTGATCAGGGTCACGATCGACGAACCCCCGTTGACGGTGGTGACCTTGCCCACCAGCGCGCCGTCCCCGATGACCGGGTCGTTGAGCCCGACTCCGTCGTTGGATCCGCGGTCGACCTCGACGGTCTGGTACCAGAGGCTGGGATCGCGCCCGATGACGTCGGCGGCCACCGGGTCGTAATTGGCCGCGCCGATCGACTGGTCGAGCCCGACCTCCCTGGTCAGCTGGGCATTCTGGAGCTTCTGGGACTCGAGCAGGTCGACCTTGGCCGTCAGACGGTTGACGTCACGCTGAAGCTGATCACGCTGGGATTTCGCCCGCAGGGTGTCCGACGCCCAATTGGCGACGTCGCGCACCGGGGAGAGCACCTTGCTCGCCCCTGCCTGGACAGGCGAGAGGACCGCGACGATGCCCCGCTGCACGCTGTGCAACGGGCTGTTGGCAGACTCGCCGAAGTAGGCGGTAAGCAGGATCAGGGAAACGCCGACGAGCAGCGCGAGCACTGCGCGCCGTCGCCGAACCTGTTTGTCATGCACGAGCTGGATGTCTCCAAGGTTTGCTCCGCGCGCCGGTAACGGTCAGAAACCTATTACCGGCGGCGCCGGTTGCGTGAATTCTTGCTCGACCGGTGGATCGCTTCGAATTCCTCAAGCGATCTTCCCGATCCGACCGCCACGCACGTCAGCGGTGACTCCGCCAGGTGAGCGGGCATCTGCGTCTCGTGGCGCAAACGCTCTTCGATCCCCTGTAGCAACGAACCGCCTCCGGCAAGCATGATGCCACGATCCATGATGTCGGAGGCCAGCTCGGGTGGGGTGCGGTCCAAAGTCTGCTTGACAGCGTCGATGATCTGAGAGACGGGCTCCTCGAGCGCGCCGCGAATCTCCTCGGAAGTGAGAATCACCGTCTTGGGCAATCCGGAAACCATGTCGCGGCCGCGGATCTCGGCCTGGACCTCCTCGGGCATGGTGTGCGCCGAGCCGATCTCAAGCTTGACCTCCTCGGCGGTCTGCTGGCCGATGAGCAGCTTGTACTCCCGTTTGACGTAATTGATGATCGCCTCGTCGAGCTCGTCGCCCCCGACCCGGATCGACTGCGAGACGACGATTCCGCCCAGGGATATGACCGCGACTTCGCTGGTCCCGCCGCCGATGTCGACCACCATCGAGCCCGTCGGTTCCCCGACGGGAAGCCCAGCACCGATGGCCGCGGCCATCGGCTCCTCGATCAGGTAGGCCTGGCGGGCGCCGGCCGACAGGCACGCTTCCTCCACAGCCCGCTTCTCGACGCCGGTCACGCCGCTGGGAACGCACACGACGACGCGGGGATGGGCCCACCGGTTCTGGTGCACCTTCTGGATGAAGTGGCGCAGCATCTCCTCGGTGACCTCGAAGTCGGCGATCACCCCGTCCTTGAGGGGTCGGATCGCCGAGATCGTCCCGGGCGTGCGGCCGAGCATCCGCTTGGCCTCGATGCCGACGGCGTGAACTTCTCCCGACCGGGAGTCCACGGCGACCACGCTGGGCTCAGACAGCACGATGCCGCGCCCGCGTACGTAAACGAGGGTGTTGGCGGTGCCGAGGTCAACCGCCATGTCGCGGCCGCCGAATCCGGTCAGATACGTGAAAAAGCCCATCGTTGTGCAGGTAGGGGGAAGCGTGGACGAGGTGGCGAGAGAAGCACGCGAACCGCGTCGGGCTGCCATCTCCGTCCGGCGACGAGTGTATCGAACACCTGTCCGTGGACGCATCGCGCGCGAGCGGCTGATCGGACAAAAGCCCTGGAAACTCGGTCACCGCCCGGACTGACGCCCGCGGGCGCGATCCTGCATGACGCCCAAGGCCTGTGTCGCCGGGCCGCGGCAACGATCCGCCCGTAACACGATCTTATAACCCTCCGGGGCGGTCCTAGGTCTCGAGCAGGCCGGGCGCGAGGTCAAGCAGCGCCGCCACGGGCAACCCGACCACGTTGAGGTAATCGCCCTCGATCGCCCGCACGAGCACCGCACCGCGCCCTTGGATGGCATATCCGCCGGCCCGTTCGCGCCACTCGCCGGTGTCCAGGTAGGCCTCGAGCGCCCGCCCATCGAGCGCCCGGAAGTCGACCAGGGTTCGGGCGGCCGCCGTTCGCGTGCGCCCGGGCTCGATCAGGCAGATGCCGCTGACGACAACGTGCCGGCGGCCCTGGAGCTCGCCCAGGGTCTCGCGCGCATGGTCGCGATCGGAAGGCTTGCCGTAGATCCGCGACCCGAGAGCGACGACGGTGTCGACCCCCAGCACCGGGAGCTCGTCGTCGGGCCGGGCTGCCGCCGCGGCCTTGCGGTAGGCGTTCTCGAGCACCACCTCCTCAGGCGGACCGCTGTCGAGCTCCGGGGCGTCGGTCACGCGCGCCTCATACGCGATGCCGAGCTGCTCGAGAATCGCGCGGCGCTGCGGGGAGCGCGAAGCCAGGATCAGGCGGAGCGGCGCGGAGGCTCTCAGAGGTCCGGGAAGAAGAGGCCGACTTCCCGGGCCGCTGACTCCGGGGCGTCGGAGCCGTGGACCATGTTCTGACCCACGGCCACCGCGAAGTCACCCCTGATCGAGCCGGTCGTGGCCTCAAGCGGATTGGTGGAACCGATGACCTGGCGCGCGGCGGTGATCGCCGAATCGCCCTCGAGGACCATCGCGACCAGAGGTCCCGAGGTGATGAAGCTCACGAGCTCCTCGAAGAAGGGCTTTCCCTCATGCTCGGCGTAGTGCTGGGCGGCCAGCTCCCGTGTCATGGTCATCAGCTGCGCAGCGACGAGGCGCAGGCCCTTGCGCTCAAACCGGGAGATTATTTCCCCGGTCAGATTGCGGGCAAAGGCATCGGGCTTGACGAGGATGAGCGTGCGCTCCACGGAAAGAGGTCTCCTTTTTGATCGGCGGCGGGAAAGCGGGGTACGTCAGGTGGTCGACGGCTGCTCGGCCGCCGTCTGCTCGGACGTGCTGTCCATCCGCTGCCGGCGCTGACGCCGAGGGGTCGGCGCCGGAGCCCCGATCTCAGCCTCGCAATAAGGGCACACCTTCCACGTCGGGTCCAGCGGCTTGCCGCAGTGCTGACACGGGTCCTTGAGCTTGCGCATGCAGTTCGGGCAGCGCAGGTACTCCTTCTCGACCTCGTAGTCGCAGTGCGGGCACAGGTGGTACCCGAGCTCGGCCAGGCGGGCCTCGGCGGCCTGCATCTCGAGCTCACGCTCGCGCACGTCGTCGAGATACTCGGGCGGACGGACGATCATGTAGACGATCGTCCCCACGTATGGGAAGAACGAGGCCACGGTCGCGGTACCCACGAGCAGCGGGTCAGCGATCCGCCGGCGAGCGTCCGCGAAGGTCCAATAGATCAGGGCCAGCCAGATCACGACCAGGAACATGATCACCAGCTCGACCGCGAGGTTGAGCGCGCTGTTGTGGATCCCGAAGATGGCGTAAGGCAGCATTGACGTGGCGAGTCTAGTGGTCACGCGGGTTCATGGGCGTATATCAATACGCCGTCGAGGGCCGGGATCCTCGTTGCAAGTTGCGCAAGCTCCTTAAAGGAAGGCACGTCCGAACAGGTAGCCGATCCCGAAGAAGACCAGGATTACCAGGGCGACCGTCAGGGCGACGATGCCGATCATCGTCCACAGACTCGGCTCGTTGTCGCCGTCGTTCATAGGCTGGATGGTTTACAGAACCGAGGCGCGGCGGCCGGGCGCCATCGACAAGAGGTCGGCGATCAGGTAGAGGGAACCGGTGACGATCACGACGCCCTCGGGGCCGGCGAGGACGCGCGCACGGGCCAGCGCATCGCGCGGGTCGCGCGCGATCTCCGTCGGGGGCCCGCCGAGTTGACGAGCGAGGGATTGGAGCGTCGGGGGAGGCAGTGCCCGAGGATTCTGACTGCTCGTGAGGACGACCGCCTCGCATACCGGAAGCAGCGCGCGCAGCATCGCGGCGGCATCCTTATCGTCGAGGATCGAGACCACGGCCACGAGCCGGTCGGCGTCTCCGACCACCTCAGGCAGTGAC
>JBAPXO010000044.1:0-4985 GCA_049284255.1 Solirubrobacteraceae bacterium
GGCCATGTTGACCTTAAGCGGCAGGTAGGTCTGTCCCCCCTGGGTCATGCGCCGGCCGATCACCCGCTTGGCGTACTGGATCGGGATTCGCCGCTGTCCCTCCTGGACGAACACGATCGCCGCGACCACGCCGATCACGATGAAGGGCATGATCACCCGGAAGACCTGATCGGGGTTTGTCCACCACGCGTGGATGCCACCCGGGATCCGGGAGACGATCGAGGCGAAAATGAGCAGAGAGATCCCGTTGCCGATGCCGCGCTGAGTGATCAGCTCGCCCATCCACATCAGGAGGACAGTCCCGGCGGTCAGGCAGATCACGATCAGGAAGACCTTCGCCAGATTGAAGTTGGAGATCAGGGTGACGTTGGCGGACTTCTCGAAGCTGCGGAAGAGGAACACGTAGCCGATCGACTGGGCGAAGGCCAGTCCGACGGTCAGGTAACGCGTGTACTGCGTGATCCGCGCCTGCCCGACCTCGCCCTCCTTCGAGAGCTTCTCCAGCGAGGGAACGACCACCTGCAGCAGCTGCAGGATGATCGACGCCGTGATGTAGGGCATGATCCCAAGCGCGAAGATCGCGATCCGTCCCAGGCCACCGCCTGAGAACAGGTTCAGGAGGCCGAGGATGCTGTTGCCGCCGAGGCTCTTTGAGATCTGGCTGACCGCGCTGGCGTTGATGCCGGGCGCGGGGATGTGGGTGCCCAGCCTGTAGAGCGCCAGGATCGCCGCCGTGAACAGGATCTTGGTGCGGATCTCGCCGACCCTGAAAGCCCCGAGGATCGTCGTGATCATGAAACCAGTACCGCCCCGCTCGCCCTACCCGTCAGCGCCTGAGGCGGGCTTTTGGGCGATCACCTGACAGGTCCCGCCGGCGGCCTCGATCTGCTCGCGCGCGGATTTGCTGAAGCCGTGGGCGTGCACCGTCAGGGCCTTGGTGATCTCGCCCTTGGCGAGCACCTTGACGGGGATGCCTTTGCGCGTCGCCAGCCCCTTGGCATTCAGCGCCTTGACGTCGACGGCATCGCCGGCCTGAAAGCGAGCCTCGAGATCGAGCAGGTTGACGGGCTGGGTGTGGGTGCGGAAGGGTTCAAAGGGCATCGACTTCTTCATATGCGGGCCGCGCAGCTTGCGCATCCGCATGTGGATCGGCATCTGCCCGCCCTCGAAGCGCGCCCGTGATTTGGCGCCCGACCGCGAGCCGTAGCCTTTCTGGCCGCGACCGGAGGTCTTGCCCGTGCCCGAGCCCTCACCGCGACCGACCCGCTTGCGCGGACGGCGCGATCCCGGAGCCGGACTCAGGTTGTGCAGGCCGATGCGCTCCTCGTTCTTCTCAGAACCGGGGCTCACGACTCCTGCACCTCCACGATGTGCGCCACCTTGGCGATCATCCCCCGGGCCTGAGGCGAGTCAGACACCTCAACCGTCTGGCCAATCCGCCGCAGCCCGAGCGAGCGCAGCGTGTCCAGCTGGCGCTTGTCGCAACCGTTGCGCGACTTGCGTTGCGTCAACCGGATCGTCGAGGAAGCGGTGCTCATGACGCCGCACCGGCCTCGGTGTCCGAGGGCGAGTCCGTCGCCTCGGCCACTCGCGCGGAGTCCGCTCCACCATTCGCGCCATTCGCAACATCAGCGGTGGCCGCGGCGAGGGACTCGCCCTCGGGCTCCTCAGAGGTCAACCCAAGAACCTGGTTGATGGAGAGCCCGCGCAACTCAGCGACTTCATCAGGGGTACGCAGCGACTCCAGCCCGGCCATCGTCGCCTTGACCAGGTTGATGGGGTTCTGCGAGCCGAGACTCTTGGAAAGGATGTCGTGGATCCCGGCCAGCTCGAGCACGGCGCGGACGCCACCGCCGGCGATGACGCCGGTACCGGGAGCGGCCGGCTTGAGGAATACCCGTCCGGCCCCGAAGATCCCGGTCGTCTGATGGGTGATCGTGGAGCCGTGCTTGGGGACCCGGTAAAGGTTCTTCTTGGCCCGCTCGACGCCCTTCTGGATGGCGACGGGAACCTCGTTGGCCTTGCCGTAGCCGATGCCGACGACGTCGCGCTCGTCACCGACGACAACGAGTGCCGTGAACGAGAAGCGGCGACCGCCTTTGACGACCTTGGCGACGCGGTTGATCTCGACCACGCGCTCTTGGAGGTCGTAACCGGCGGATGAAACTGTGCGATCTCTGGCCATTGGGACTTGAGTGAGGGTAGCGGTTGGGCGCGGGCGCGCAGGACCTATACCGTGAGCCCGCCCTCGCGGGCACCCTCGGCCAGCGCCTTGACGCGACCGTGGTATTGGTAGCCACCGCGGTCGAACACGGCCGTCGAGACGCCCGCGCTCTGTGCGCGCTGAGCCAGCAGCTTGCCGGCCTGGAGGGCCTGCTCAGTGGGATCGAGCTTGCGCAGCTCGTCCTCGGTCCAGTTCACCGACGCCAGCGTGCGGCCGGAATCGTCGTCGATCAGCTGGGCGAAGATCCCGCGGTTGGAGCGAAACACCGAGATCCGCGGACGCTCGGCCGAGCCACGCACCTTGGCGCGCACGCGGCGGCGGCGCTTGAGGCGGGCCTGGGGCTTGGTCATCACGGTCATGCTCGCTTACCGACCTTCCGCGCGACGTGCTCACCCTCGTAGCGGATGCCCTTGCCCTTGTATGGCTCGGGCTTGCGCTGCTTGCGGATCAATGCGGCGATTTCCCCGACCTGCTGCTTGGATGCCCCGCGCACGGTGATCCGCGTCGGCTGAGGCACCTCGAACTCGATCCCCTCCGGCGCCTTGATCGACACGGGGTGGGAGTAGCCGAGGGCCAGCTCGAGGTCGCGGCCGCGCAGTTGCGCCCGGTAACCGACGCCCTGGATCTCCAGGCGCTTCTCGAAGCCGGCGGTCACGCCCTGGACCATGTTGGCCACGAGCGTGCGCGTGAGACCATGCAGAGCGCGATGCTCGCCGCGGTCGGTGGGACGGGTGACGAGCACCTCTTCGCCGACTTGCTCGAGCCCGATGTCTCGGTTTACGCGCTCTGAGAGCTCGCCCTTGGGACCGTTGACGGTCACCAGTTCGGGCTCGATCGCGACCGTCACGCCGGCCGGTACGGGGATGGGCTGTCTTCCAATTCGGGACATCGCTCTAAGAGTTACCAGACCCGGGCCACGACCTCGCCACCGACGCCCTGTTGGCGGGCTTCGTGGCCGGTCATGACGCCTTTGGAGGTGGAGATGATCGCGGTACCCATGCCGCCCTGGATGCGCGGCAGGTGGGTGTGGTCGACGTAGGTCCGCTGTCCCGGGCGCGACACGCGCTGCATTCCGCTGATCACGGGCCGGCGCTCGTTGGTGTACTTGAGGGTGATCGTGATCTGCTCGCCCGGCCTCTCGGCGACGGGAGGCTCGATCGTGTAGCCCTCGATGTAGCCCTGCTCCTTGAGGATCCGCGCCATCTCGCGCTTGAGCTTCGAGGAAGGGATCGCGACGTCGTGATGCTGGGCCTTGGCGGCGTTGCGCAGGCGCGTCAGGAAGTCGGCTACGGGATCGGTCATCGACATCTCGTCACCAGCTCGACTTCGTCATCCCGGGGACGTATCCGTTGTGCGCGAGCTCGCGCAGGCAGATCCGGCACAGGCCGAATTTCCTGTACACGGCGCGCGAACGGCCACACCGGCGGCACCGGGTGTATCCCCGCGTCTTGTACTTCGGGGTCCGCTGCTGGCGGACGCGCTGGGAAAGCTTGGCCATGAGTTCTCTTGTTCCTAGTTCTGGCTCGCGGTCGCCGGCGTGCGACCTTCTTTGGAGAACGGCATTCCGAGCGCCTCGAGGAGCGCGAAGCACTCCGCGTCGCTTGATGCCGTGGTGGTGATGGTGATGTCGAGGCCGCGGACCTGATCGATCTCGTCGTAGTCGACCTCGGGGAAGATGATCTGCTCGCGCACGCCCATCGAGTAATTGCCGCGGCCGTCGAAGGCGCGCGGGTTGAGGCCGCGGAAGTCACGGATCCGCGGAATCGCTACCGACATCAGCCGGTCCAGGAACTCATACGAACGCTCGCCGCGGAGTGTCACCGCCACGCCGACGGGCATCCCCTCGCGGACCTTGAACTGGGCGATCGATTTGCGCGCCCGGCGGACATTGGGCTTCTGGCCGGTGATCGTCGCCAGCTGCTGGGAGGCGGCGTCCAGGACCTTGGAGTCCTGCTTGGCGTCACCGACGCCCATGTTGACCGTCACCTTCTCAAGTTTGGGAGCCTGCATCACGCTGGAGTAGCCGAACCGCTCCACGAGCGCGGGGCGGATCTCTTCGTTGTATCTGGTCTTCAGTCGTGCCGTTGCCATGTTCGCCTGCCTTCTAGTCCAGTCGGGCGCCGCTGCGTTTGGACACGCGCAGGCGCCTTCCGTCTTCGACTTCGATTCCCACCCGCGTGGGCTTGCCGTCCTTGGGGTCGAGCAGCATCACGTTTGACAAGTGAATCGGCCCCTCGCGCTCGATCACGCCTCCGGCCTGCTGTCCGGCGGCGGTCTGCGTCGGGCGCTGATGACGCTTGACGATATTCAGGCCCTCGACGTACACCCGCTCCTTCTTGGGATCCACGCGCAGGACCTTGCCGCGCTTGCCGCGGTCCTTGCCGCCGATGATGATCACCTCGTCGTCTCGCCTGATCCGAGCCGGCATGGCTAAAGCACCTCCGGAGCCAGAGAGACGATCCGCATGAAGTTGCGCTCGCGCAGCTCGCGCGCCACGGGACCAAAGATGCGGGTCCCGCGCGGGTTGCCCTGGGCGTCGATCAGCACCGCCGCGTTCTCGTCGAAGCCGATGTAGGTGCCGTCGTCGCGGCCGTATGACTTTTTGGTGCGCACGACCACTGCGGTCACGACCTCGCCCTTCTTGACCGCTCCCTGCGGGTTCGCGGTCTTGACGGTGGCGGTGATGGTGTCGCCGATGCCGGCGTAGCGCCGGCGCGATCCGCCACGCACGCGGATGACGAGGATTTCCCGCGCACCGCTG
>JBAPXO010000045.1:0-4672 GCA_049284255.1 Solirubrobacteraceae bacterium
GGGCGAGCAGGGGTCGGAGCCCCTGGTCTCAGGCCGTCGCGCAGGCCACGGAGGACCACCGCGATGACCCCGGGCGCGAAGTGGTTAAAGCGAAGGAACTCGATCACGCTGACGAGCAGACCAAACAGCACGGAGGGCTTCTCGCTGGGCGCCCAGGCGGTGCCCCGCAGCATGTACACGGTGTTGCGCACGTGGTAGTAGAAGCGGTCTCCGGTCGTGCTGATCGCCGTGTGGGGACGGCTGGTCTTGTGCACCGACACGCTGGCGGGAACGAGGTAGCCCGGGTCCCGGCGCAGGATGCGGGCCGTGTATTCGATGTCGTCGCTCCACAGGAAGTAGCGACGCAGGGGCAGCCCGTGGGCATCGATCGCTCGCCGGTTGACCAGCAGCGAGACGAAGGTCGCGGTGCGCAGCGGCATCAGCCCCAGCTGGCTTGCCTCGACGACGGCCTCGGTTCGTGCCCGTTCGAAGCCCTGATAGTTCATCGGATGCAGCCTTCCGTCGGTCCACACCGCTTTGCTTGAGAGCAGGGCCGGATCCTGCCCCGGAACGCGCTCGGCGGCATCGAGTAGCTCCTTGAGGCATGTGGGAGTCGGGATGGTGTCGTCATCCATGAGCCAGATCCAGTCAAAGCCATTGGCATGAGCCCTGCGCAGACCCTCATAGAACCCTCCGGCACCGCCCTGATTGGTCTCCAGGGTCACTACGTCGACCTCGGGATGCTGATCGCGCAGCAGTCCGGCGGTCCCGTCGGTGCTGGCGTTATCGATGATCAGCACCCGCTCGGGCGGCCTCGCCTGAGACCGCAGGGCGGCCAGGCACTCGACGAGCAGCGCGCGGCGGTTGTGGGTCACGACGACCGCGCAGACGCTCATGGCGCCAGCTTAGATCAGGCCCGGCCGCCCAGATGACGAGCGTTTGCGCCCTGGTCGTCACCCGCGACCGCAAGCAGCTGCTGGGTGAGTGCCTGACGGCCCTGCTCTCGCAGACCCTCCCGGTGTCACGGGTCATCGTGTTCGACAACGCCTCCAGCGATGGAACCCGGGAGTGGCTGGACGAGGCGGGCCTGCTTGACGATCAGCGCGTTCGCTTTGTGCGCAGTGAGGTGAACGTGGGCGGCGCCGCGGGATACGCGGAGGTGCTGGCCTTGGGGAGCAAGACCGATGCCGAGTGGCTGTGGCTGATGGACGACGACGCCGAGCCCCGGCCCGACTCACTGGAGCGGCTGCTGGGCAGCCCCGCCGCCTCGGATGCAGCATCCGTCGCCGTCTGCAGCGCGGTCCTACACCCCGACGGAACCCTTGACCGGTTGCACCGCTGCCGGTGGGGTCGCTTCATCACACCCCTGGAGGCCCGGGCGTACGTTTCGGGACGGCCGGTGGACGTCGACTGCGCGTCGTTTGTTGGGCTGATGGTGCGGACCGACGCGGTGCGGGCGGTCGGTCTGCCCCGGGCCGAGTTCTTTTTGGGCTACGACGACGCCGAGTACTCGTTGCGCCTCCGTGCTCGGGGCGAGATCCGGCTGGTCGCCGAAAGCATCATCGTCCACAAGATCGTGATCGGCGGCGGGCGTCCGACGGCGCGCGGCGGGTGGGCCAATCGGATCCTCGGCGCCCAGTACACGCCATCGCCGTGGGGGAGCTACTGGAAGGACCTCTACCGGATCCGCAACTTCCTCGCGGTCAAGGCCGAGCGCGGCGAGCTCCCGGACCGCGAGCTTGCGCTCATCGTGCTCGGCTACGTGGCCAAGACGCTGCTCTACGACGAGCGGCCGCTGCGACGGATCCCGTGGATCGTGCGCTATGCCCGCAAGGGACGGCGCCAGGACTTCAGGGGGCCGTCGCCCGAGGGGTGGGCCGCCTACGCGGCGACGCATCCCTGAGCCGCTCAGACGGGGTGAGCGCCGGTGTCGGCGTTGCTGTCGGCGTCCGTGTCGGCGTTCCGCTGGTCGGCGCGGGCGGCTGCGGCGATCCCCACGCCCACCAGCCCGGCGGCGACCAGCAGCCCCGCCACCAGCACCCAGTAGACCCAGGGGTGCATCCAGGTGGGGCGAAACAGCGATGCTCGGTCAAAGACGGTCGGCAGCGAGCTCAGCAGCGAGGTCGAGTGCGGGCTCACGAAGATCATGGTGGCCGCCGATCCCAGCGACTCGCCGCTGGACTGCAGGACTCCCGAGTGCGCTCCGGGCGTGGACCCGGCCAGAGGGATCGGGGCGTGGCCTGTGTTGGTCAAACACAACGAGATGGTGGTGCCGCGAGCGACCGGGTGGTTGAAACGGACCACCGGGATCGTCAGTCCTGCCGAAGGGGCGATGTTCGTGTATCCGCTGGCAACGAGGCGGGAGCCACCCGCTGAACGAGCGACCACGCGCAGGCTGGCTCCGGGCCTGCCCACGGGAGCGATCCAAATGCGCACTCCCGCGGCGGCTGCGGAGACGGCGATCGGTCCCTGACATAGCCGGCTGCCAGCCTTCATCGTCGCCGCGACGGTGGTGATCGGGACGTCGAGTGAGAAGGCCGTAGTCCGCCGCTCGCTGGCTCCGGCTACGACAAGGCCGAGACCACCCAGCAGCGCGACCAGCGCGAAGGCGAGTACCGCACCCCAGGTAGCCGGTCGCCGGCTCGTAGCGCTCACGTGTAATACACCTTGGCGATCGTGGCCAGCGAGAGAACCTGGAGGAGGAGCATGCCGGCTACGAAAGCTCCGGCGCTCATTCCGCGCCAGCGCTCGGGGATTCGCAGCACTATCAGCGCCACGCACAGCCCGAACAGCCCGATCACCGGCAACAGGTAGCGGCCCTGCAGCAGTGCACCCTCGCCGGCGATCAGCGACCGATACTCGGTCAGGTGCAGGCCGAAGAGAAGCGCCACCAGCGCGAGGGCGAAGAAGGCCAAGAGGGCGAGCCGCCTCCCTCCTCGCAGGCGGATCAAGAGTGCGGCGGCCCCGGCAGCGACCGCGGCTGTCAAAACAGTGAGCAGCTTGTAGACCCAGCCCGCCAGAAAGACCTCGCGCCAGCCAAACACCGCCCATCCCTCGCGCAGCCACACGTAGTAGGCGGCAATGCCCGGAGTCACCCGGATCTCTCCCATCAACGGCAGCTTGGGAAGGTAGAACTCCCACAGGTAGCTCACGAACTGAGGGATCGAGAACGGCTGGGCTCGTGCTCCGGAAGGAGTCCCGACCGAGTTGATGGCCGAGCGCCCGAGTGCTCTGTCGAGCACCACCCACCCCAGCACGGGAACGGCGAGCGTGGCGAGGACGGCGGCGGGCGCCAGCCAGGTGACGCGGTCCTTGACCGGGCGCCAGCGCCAGGCGAGCACGAGGGCGAGCAGGACCGCGGGAAGCAGCGCGTAGGACGTCGCCTTGGTCAGGATCGCGGCGGCGGTAACGGCGCACAGCGCGACGGCGTCAGCTGTCCTCCAGCCTCGTCTGATCAGCCTCGATCCCAGCCAGAGCGCCAGCGTCCAGAGGGGGACCATCAGACCATCTGGGTTGATGCTGGTCGACATGAAGGTCTCCATCGGGACCAGACCGCTCAGCGCCGCACACGTGAACTGGCCGAGGCGACGGCGGCCGAACACCTCCCCGGCCAGGAGCCACGCGGCCGCCACGGTGGCAAGCAGGAGCACGACGCCCCAGAGCCGCATCGCGTATAGGCGTCCAAACAGGTTGTAGGAGCCGCTGGCCCAGTACGCGAGATCCGAATACAGATAGAAGAGCGGCGGATTGACCGCTTGTTGATTGGGTCCCCCGCCGTCGGACTGGGAGGGGTGCTGTCGGGCTTGCTTCAGATAACGCGAGAAGTCGCCGGCGTTCCAGTTGGGCCGAACCGACGCGGTGTGAAAGGCCAGCACGGAGGCACCCACTGCAACGTCGCCCAGTGATTGGTCAGAAGAGGCGAGCGGTCGGCTCGGATTCCCCGGCAGCGCGAAGCGGCTGGCCAGCGACTGTGCGTAGGCGAAGTGGCTTATCTCGTCGGGCGCCTGGAAGGGAGGCACGAGGAGCGCCCAGGTAATTCCAAGGATGGCCACCGCCAGCTCCAGGGCAACCAGGGGCGCGGGGGCGACCGCCCACGATCGCGGCCATCTTCGGCCTCTGCCCGCGTGCTCCCCCGTCTGGATGCGCGCCGGCTCGTCAGGAGGCGTCACCGACCGCAAGATAGCCTGAAGAAACGCTCGATACCTCGTAATGAAGGCGGTTCGGATGGGCGCTGCCCCTCGGCCGACGAGCAACATCGCGCTTGTCCGGTCCCTATCCTGCTGCCCATGTCATCAGCCGTTCCCGCCATCCGCGTCGCTGGATTGGCGAAGACCTTCCGGATCCCCCAGGAGCGGACGCATACCCTCAAAGACCGCGCTCTGCATCCTTTGCGCCGACAGCGCTTCAACGAGCTCAATGTCCTGCGCAGCGTCTCCTTCGAGGTCCAGCAGGGAGAGTTCTTCGGGATCGTCGGTCGCAACGGTTCGGGCAAGAGCACCCTGTTGAAGTGCCTGGCCGGTATCTACGCGACCGATTCCGGCACGATCGACGTCGCCGGACAGCTCTCGCCGTTCATCGAGCTGGGAGTGGGTTTCAATCCCGATCTGCCCGCGCGCGACAACATCGAGATCAACGCCGCGATGATGGGACTCAACCCGAAGCTGGTCAAAGAACGCTTTGATGAGATCATCGC
>JBAPXO010000046.1:0-9527 GCA_049284255.1 Solirubrobacteraceae bacterium
GCACCGGCGTCCACCCCGCCACCGCCGTTTGAGCCCTTCCACGCACCCACCGCCACGCGCCCCGACAGGGGACACGGTCGTCTGCTCGGGCTGATGAGTGTCGTCCTGGTCGTGGCGATCGCCGCCGCCGTGTACGCGTTCGCGACGCGTAACAGCAGTAAGGGCTCGGAGCCGGCGACTGTAACCAACTCGGCGCTCGCCGCCGCGGCCGGCAACGCGGCATTTCAGAAGTCCGAGGTCTCGCCTCCACTGAACACGCTCTCCACCGCTTGCGTGCCCGACGACAATGGCCACGCCGGCCCCGGACACTTTCGGTTCCTCACGAGCGCCTGCGAGAACGCCACCAGCACGGTGGCGACCTTCCCACTGCACAAGGGGATAAGCGGCGGACACACCGTCTACTACGTGATCACCGACGACTCAAACCAGGCCAACGCGAAGTCACTGGGCGTCAACTACGTACCGAAGCTCAAGAACGCGATCGGGTCGCCGGCGGTGCAGAAGGTGACGATGAACAGCAACGGAACGATCAACTTCCCGGCGACAGTCAACTTCGACCAAAAGCACGTGCTCGTGGCCGGGCCCAATGGCTTTCCTCCTGCCAAATTTCACCCCTCGGCGATCGGTGCCCCCCATTACAGCCCTCTGATCGAGCTTCCCAACGGGACCGTGCTCAACGCGCCCCAGGTCGCCAACAACACCGGCCAGGCGATCAAGGTCGTCAAGCTCAATACCTCGAACATGACCGTCCAATACGTGGAGACCGAAGGCCGCTACGAAGGCAAACACGTCCACTACGCCTCCTTTGACTCCTCGAGTCCCCTGGCGGCGTCGATCGAGAACATGACCTACGCCCCCGGGCTGGCCGACGTCCCCGGCCAGGGTGAGGAGGGCCTCAACAACTCAGCACGAGAAACGCTGATGGCGTTCGTGAACGGAGCGACCGGCCCCAACCAGCCCGAGCGCCAGGGGATCAACTCGGCGATCGTCGACCACCTCGACCCCCACAACATCCTGCACGAAACCCCAACCCTCCCCGGCCATCCCGACGTCGGCGACATCGCCTACGCCCCCATGTGGGACGTCCACCTCGTCCAGTGGACACCGAGGGCGATCGACGGCGGAGACCGCATTGAACTTCGCAGCCTCGATGAAGTCACCGACCGCGTATCCGGAGGCGTGCAGGCCTGCGGACAAGGGTCCCAAGCCTGCTCGCAGGGACTCGTCCAAGGAGCCGGCGGCAAAATCCTCACCGTCAATAACTTCGTCCATAACGGCGCCACGGGCTTCGTGGTCAACTGTCCGCTGATCGCCATCGACCTTCCGTAGCCCTTAGCGCGGATATCCCACATCAACTCGCAATTTTTTCCCGCTCGCCCCCCGCGCGCAGGTAATGTGACCTTCGCGCCGAGCGCACCGCGACATTGTGCGTCCAAGCAGCTTTTCGGTGCACCGATGTATGGGGCCTATAGACATCGTTAACACTTTGAGAGGAGCACGCTAAGTGTCCTATCCCGTGACGTTCGAGGCTGACTACGAGGAGCGGCGAAGTCGGTTGACGGCCTTCTTCAGGCTGATCCTCGCGATCCCCCTCTTCATCTGGCTGTACGTCTATGCGATCGTGGCCGGGATCGCGGTGGTCATCGCCTGGTTCGCGATCGTGTTCACGGCTCACTACCCACAGGGGCTGTATGACTTCGTCGAGGGGTACACAAGGTTCTCGACCCGCGCGCTGGCGTACTCGTTCCTGCTTTGTGACCCCTACCCGTCCTTCGGCGGCGGCGATGACCCGGCGTATCCCGTCCGGATGCAGTTCGCGGGTCCGCTCCCGGAGTACAGCCGCGTCAAGACGTTCTTCCGGATCATCCTGGCGATCCCGATCATGATCGCTCGCTACGCGATCGGGTTCCTGCTTGAGATCGGCGCTATCGCGGCATGGTTCGTGATCGTGATCATGGGCAGGCTGCCCGAGGGTCTCTTCGAGATGATGGTTCTCGGCAACTCATACACCGCGCGCTCGGACGCGTACCTCTATCTGCTAACCGAGACCTACCCGCCGTTCGCCGATGAGCCCGCCGCCTCCCGGGGCGCGCCGATCCAGCCGGGCCGACCGGTCTAAGCGAGGCTCGGGCACCAGCAGCCGCGCGCACCCGCGCGCGGCTGCGGCTGGCTACTGTCGCCCTGTGGCCGAAGAGCAGCAGCTCGGACCGGGAGTGGAGATCGATGGCCGTGAGGTCCTCATGGGCAGCTGCTCGTGGGCCGACAAGACGCTCGTCGAAGAGTCGGACTGGTACCCGCAGCGCACGATGTCGCCCGAGGACCGGCTGCGCTTCTACGCCTCGCAGTTTCCGCTGACCGAGATCGACTCGACCTACTACGCGCCGCCCGCCGAGCAGCAGGCGCGCTTGTGGGCGCAGCGGACACCCGACGGGTTTCGCTTCGACGTCAAGGCCTACTCGCTGCTCACCGGCCACCCCACGCGCCCCAACAGCCTGTGGAAGGACCTCCGTGAGCAGCTTCCGCCAGATGTGCTCGACAAGCGAAACATCTACGCCAACCACCTCGATCCCGAGGTCCTGGAGGAGGCGTGGCGCCGCTTCCACAGCGCGCTGACGCCCCTGCAGGAGGCTGGCCGGCTCGGCGCGGTGCTCTTCCAGTATCCGCCGTGGTTCACCCCGCGGCGCGACAACCGCACCGAGATCGAGGGCCTGCGCGAGCGCCTGCCCGACTACCGCATCTGTGTCGAGTTCCGCTCGCCGAGGTGGCTGGCCGAGGAGCGCGACCGCGAGCGGACGCTCGGCATGCTGGAGGAGCACGGGCTGAGCTTCGTGTGCGTCGACGCCCCCGAGGTGTCCGAGCTTCCCCGGTTGCTGGCGATCACCAACCCGGATCTGCTCGTGATCCGTTTTCACGGGAGGTCAGACGGCACCTGGAAGGGCACGGCGCGCTCGGCCGCCGAACGCTTCCGCTACCTGTACTCAGAGGACGAGCTCGCCGAGCTCGCCCGCCCGATCGCCGACATCGCCGGCGAGGCGCGCGAGACCCACCTGCTGATGAACAACTGCTACACCGACTACGCCGTGCGCAACGCCGCCCAGCTTCGAGACCTTCTGTCTCGTTAAGCGATGCGCAGGGTGGCGGTGATCGCGAGCGCGAGCGGCAACGGCAAGACCACGCTCGGCCGTGAGCTGGCGCGCCGGCTGAAGATTCCGTTCACCGAGCTCGACGCGCTCGTTCACGGTCCCGATTGGACCGAGCCGCCCGACGATGTGCTGCGCGCTCGCGTGGAGCTGATCGTCTCATCGGAGAGGTGGGTGATCGATGGCGGTTATCAGCAAAAGCTCGGGAACCTCGTGCTCGACGCGGCCGACGTCATCGTCTGGCTCGACCTTCCGATCCGCGTCTGGCTGCCCCGGCTGGCCGGGCGGACGTGGCGGCGGTTGTGGCATCACGAGTCGCTGTGGAACGGCAACCGCGAGTCGCTGTCGGGCGCCTTCTGGGGTCGCGAATCGCTGTTCGTGTACGCGTTCCGGATGCACTTTCGACACCGGCGGAACTGGCCGGGAGAGCTGCGCCATCTTCCGGTGGTTCGTCTGCGCACTCCCGCGGACGTCGAGCGCTTCCTCGAGGGTGTGCGTCCGGAGTAGACATTGGGCGTGCCCCGCTGCGACGTGGATGGTGATCCCGACCTGGGAGGGCGGATTCTGCGCCCACGTCGGACATCACTCCCCTCGGTCGCAGGAAGCTGTGGGCCGGGGGGTGGTACGTGCGCCCGCACTAGACTCTGTCCTAGTTGCCTACTCAACTAAGGAGTCGCCGTGGACGTCGAAATCTGGTCTGACATCGCGTGTCCGTGGTGCTACATCGGCAAGCGCCGCTTCGAAGCCGCCCTGGCCGAGTTCGAGCACCGCGACGACGTGCGCGTCACCTGGCGAAGCTTTGAGCTCGATCCCGGCGCGCCTGCCGAGCGCGAGGGCGACCGGGCGCAGCGCCTGGCCGACAAGTACGGCATGACCGTCGAGCGTGCCCGGGAGGCCGAGGCCCAGCTGGCTGAGACCGCGGCCGGGGACGGACTGGACTTCCGGTTTGACATCGCGCGCAGCGGGACGACCTTCGACGCCCACCGCGTCGTCCACCTAGCGCGCGAACACGGACTCCAGGACGAAGTCAAGGAGCGATTGCTCAGCGCGTACTTCAGCGAGGGCGAGCTGATGAGCGACCATGAGTCACTCGTCCGCCTAGCGGTGGACGCTGGCCTGCCGGAGAACGAGGTGCGCGAGATGCTCGCCGGTGATCGGTACGCCGAGGAGGTCAGGGATGACGAGCGGACGGCGACCCAGTTCGGGATCAGTGCCGTTCCGACCTTCGTGATCGATCGCGCCCTCGGCGCCTCGGGCGCCCAGTCGCCCGAGGTCATGCTCGAGTTTCTGCGCCAGGGTTGGTCGCGGCGCACGCCGGTGCCGGTGTCCGCTGAGGGCGACGGCGAGGCCTGCGGCACCGACGGCTGCTGACGCCCGCGACGGGCGGGCCCCACCTCCGGCGGGTAGGCTGCGAGCAATGGCCACCGATGACAGCCAGGCGCTCCGCGAGCTCGAGCTCGAGGCGCTCGACCTCCCACCTGGGCTGGCGATTTCGTGGCTCGGGGTCTCCGGTTACCTGCTGACTTATGAGGGCAAGTCGCTGGTCATCGACCCCTACGTGTCGAGGGTGCCGCTGCGTTCGCTGCTGCTGCGCCGGTCGGCTGTGCCCGATGAGGGATTGGTCGCGACCTACGTGGATCCGCCCGGGAAGGTCGTGGGGGTGCTCGTCGGTCACACCCACTTTGATCACGCCGTGGATGCGCCGGCGGTCGCACGCCGGTTCGGCGCCAAGGCCTACGGCTCGGCGTCGCTTGGTCATCTCATGCGCCTGCATGGGCTGGGCGATCTCGCGGTCGAGGTCATCCCGCATCAGCCATATGAGCTGGGACCATTCACGGTCCGCTTCGTTCCCAGCCACCACTCCAAGCTGCTCTTCGGGCGCAAGGTGCCGATGGACGGGGAGCTGACCTGCGAGCACCTCGCCGGTCTGGCGCCCGGGGCCTACAAGTGCGGCGCCGTTTACGGGATCCGGATCGACGTGGCCGGTGCCCGGCTTTATCACCAGGGAAGCGCGAACCTCGACGACGCCGAGCTGCGCGAGGGCCCCGTCGACATCTTCCTCGCCGGGATCGCGGGCCGCGGCGTCACGCCGCGCTACTGGGAGCGGATCCTGCCCCGTCTCGATCCCGCGGTCATCGTCCCGACGCACTACGACAACTTCTTCGCTCCCCTCGACGGCAAGGAGAAGCTGGCGCGCGGTATGAAGCTCACCGGGTTACCGGATGAGGTCTCGGCGGTCTCTCGTGACGCACGGCTCGCCGCTCTGCCGCGGATCGACCGCCCACGCTCTCCGGCCTGAACGACTCTCAACCCGCCGCGGTTGTCCGCCCGCGGACGTCGGCCTCAACCACTGTCCACCCCCTGTCTGGCCCGGGCTCGGGGTGGGTAGGCCTTAACTGGCGGACCTCACATGATGGGGCTTACGCCAGCAAACCCCAGGAGAGGAGACCGATGGCGAAGAAGAAGTCAGACAAGGATCTGTTCGACGTACTCCGTGCCAGTGGCCTGCGCAAGAAGGTCGCCAGCACGCTCAGCGATACCGCGAGCTCTGCCAAGAAGGGCAAGACGCCCAAGGTGGTCAGCGATTCCGCGAAGAGCCTGCGAAAGGCCGCCTCGAGCCTGGAGCGCCACGCCGGTGACAGCAAGCGCAGCGACGCCGCCAAGAAGGCAGCGCGGACCCGCAAGCGCAACGCCGCCAAGCGCAGCACCGCCGCCAAGAAGGCGGCCAAGACGCGCGCCCGCGCGAGCTAGACGAGACTCACGGACCGGGGTCACCGCGGTGGCCCCGGCGCCGGGTCAGCTGTTCAACCTCGTAGAAGAATCCGATCGAAGGACCGCCGATCAGCTCCCAGGAGCGGGCGATCCCGATCGTAAAGCAAACGATCACGAGCACGGCGATCGTGTCCACCTGCCGCTTGTCGTGCGGATGCCTGGAGAGGGCGATCCCCGTGATGAGCTGGATCACGAAGACGACGAACAGGCCGACCACGAAGAAGGCGTCGCGCATCTCGCGCCGCCGAAGGCCGTAGACCCGAAGCAGCGACAGCGCCGACGCCGTCACGAACATCAGGCCGATGATCGAGACCACGATCGCGGTGTCGCCGAGCGGAGTTCCCGGCAGGAGCGCGAACAGACCGATGATCAGAGCGTTGACGAACGAGGTCAGCGCGGCGTCGGCCCGAATGCGGTGAACCTGGCTCTTTTCCTCTTCTCTCAGGCGCTCGCCGGCGACCGAGATGGCCACAAACAGCAGGCCGATCAGCGCGCCCGCGACGCCGCAGGTCGCCGCGAAGAATTCCTTTAGATCGTCGGGAGTCACCCCGAGATCCTCGCGGAGGGGGCGGACGACGCAGGGTCAGTCGGCGCCGCGCTGGACCATCACCGAGGTCGCCTTCACGGTCGCCGTGGCCTCGACGCCGGGCGCCAGGCCGAGCTCCTCGACCGAGTCGCGCGTGACCGCCGCCGTGATCAGGAACGGGCCGGCCTCGATCTCGACCAGCGCCATCACCCCGTCGACCTCGACCGAGCGCACGACTCCGCTCATGCGGTTGCGCGCGGACAGCTGGCCGCCTGCCGAGTGACGCTGGCGGCGGCGGCGGCTCAGTCGCCGGACCTCGTCGGCGGAGACCATGCGGCGGTTGCGCTCATCTCTGAAGGTGTTCAGCTTGCCGTCGCGGTCCCAGCGGCGAAGCGTGTCGGCGCTTACGCCGATCGCACTGGCGGCCTCGCCGAGCGTCAGGTTCTCGTCCATGGCGGGCAAGGATTGCACAGCGCTCGGCCGGGGACATGGCAGGAGAAGATGGCCGATAGGATGCGACGAGCATGAAGCTGAGCGCTCGCAACCAGCTCACCGGCACCGTCACCGAGATCCATCGCGGCGAGGCGATCGCCAACGTCGTGCTCGACGTGGCCGGGCAACGGTTGGTGGCGTCGATCACCGTCGAGGCCGTACAGGACCTGGGCCTCGCCGAGGGCAGCGAGGTCACCGCGGTGGTCAAGGCCTCAGACGTCATCATCGCCACCGATTCATAACCCTCGGCCCCCGGGTCCAGGCCATAGGCTTCATGGTCGGCGACCACCGCGTCGACGACCCAAAAAAAATAAGGAGAGGCCATGCCCCTGACTCTGCGCGACGACGATCGGCATCACAACCGCCAGACGTCGCTGCCCGTCCAGCAGATCGGCGACGCCGAGATCCCGATCGACAAGCTCGGCGAGGACGGCGTCGGAACCGAGGCCGCTTACGAGCTGATCAAGTCCGACCTGCTGCTCGACGGCCAGTCACGGCTGAACCTGGCCACGTTCGTGACCACCTGGATGCCGACGGCGGGCGCAGCCTTGATGGCCGAGACGGCCGACAAGAACATGATCGACAAGGACGAGTATCCGCAGACGGCCGAGATCGAGGCCCGCTGCGTAAACATCCTCGCCGACCTGTGGCATGCCGAGGATCGTGAGAACGCCACCGGATGCTCGTGCACGGGCTCCAGCGAGGCCGCGATGCTCGCCGGCATGGCGCTGAAGTGGCGCTGGCGCGACCGGATGAAGGCCGCGGGCAAGCCCGCGGACCGTCCCAACCTCGTCATGGGCGCCAACGTCCAGGTGTGCTGGGAGAAGTTCTGCCGCTACTGGGAGGTCGAGCCGCGGCTGGTGCCGATGGAGGGCAACACCTTTCACCTGACCGCCGAGCGCGCGCTCCCCCAGTGCGACGAGAACACGATCGGGGTGGTGGCGATCCTGGGCTCGACCTTCGACGGCAGCTACGAGCCGGTGGGGGAGATCGCCGACGCTTTGGACAAGCTGCAGGAGCGCAAGGGGCTTGACATCCCGATGCACGTCGACGCCGCCTCCGGCGGATTCGTGGCCCCGTTCTTGGATCCCCATCTCGAGTGGGACTTCCGCATCAAGCGGGTGCAGTCGATCAACGCCTCGGGCCACAAGTACGGGCTCGTGTATCCCGGCGTGGGATGGGCGATCTGGCGCGACAAGGAGGCACTCCCGCGCGACCTCGTCTTCGACGTCAATTACCTCGGCGGCCACATGCCGACGTTCTCGCTGAACTTCTCGCGCCCCGGAAGCGAGGTCATCGCCCAGTACTTCATGTTCATGAGCCTGGGGCGCAGCGGCTTCACGGCGATGATGCAGAACCTCCGAGAAGTCGCTCTGCACTTGTCGAAGGGCATCTCGGAGATCGGGCCCTACAACCTGATCTCCGACGGCAGCGACCTACCGGTGTTCGCGTTCGCGCTCGACCCGTCGGTCAAGAACTACACGGTGTTCGATGTCTCGGACCGGCTGCGCGAGAGGGGCTGGCTGGTACCGGCCTACACCTTTCCCGAGAACCGTCAGGACCTGAGCGTGCTGCGGATCGTGGTTCGCGCCGGGATGCATATGGAGATGGCCGACACGCTGCTCGAGTTCCTGCGCGCCAAGACCAACCATCTGCAGGCGCTCGACGCTCCGCTGCCCAGCGAGGACGTCGACAAGGTGACGGCCTTCGCTCATTAGCTCGATGAGTTAGATCAGCTTCGCCAGCTCGCGTCCCGCGGCCTCGAGCTCGGTCAGGGTGGTCGCTTCGAGCACCCGATCGAGGTCGAGCACGCGCGCGCCCATCGAGTCGAGCTCCCGAGTGCCGACGACGGCATGACAGGGGACGCCGGCCTGACGGGCGCGCGTCGCCACCTCGGAGACGGCCTTTCCGACCAGGCTCTGCTCGTCGAGCTTGCCCTCACCGGTGACCACGGCGCGCGCCGCGCGCATCCGGTCGTCGAAGCCCACGGCGTCGAGCACGAATGGGGCGCCGGCCACGAGCCTTGCCCCCAGGGCCGCCCACAGTCCTCCTGACAGCCCGCCCGCCGCTCCCGTCATCACGATCCCACGCGGATCCTTGGGCAGGCGGCGAGCCAGGTCGTTCAGGCGCTTGGTCAGGCGCCGGACCTGCTCCTCGTCGGCGCCCTTCTGGGGAGCGAACACCCGCGCGGCATCCTCGAACGAGGTCCGGACATCGCAGAGGACGATGAGATTTGCCCTGTCCAGCCCCCCGCCTCGCTCGATCGCGGCGAGGGCTCCGGCCCCGCCGTCGGTGGTGGCGCTCCCTCCCACTCCCAGCGCAATCGTCCGCGCGCCCGCGCGCACGGCCGCGAGAATGAGCTCGCCGGTGCCGGCCGTGCTGGCCGCCCAAGCGTCGCGCTCGTCGTCGGCGACGAGGTGAAGTCCGCTCGCGGCCGCGGTCTCGAGGTAGGCCTCGGTGCCGTCGATCGCGAACTCGGCGTCGATCTCACGACCGAGTGGATCGGTGACCGAGGCGTGATGGACATCGGGTTCCAGCGCGGCCACCAGGGCGGCGACCGTCCCCTCGCCGCCATCGGCGATCGGGCACAGGTCAAC
>JBAPXO010000047.1:0-2699 GCA_049284255.1 Solirubrobacteraceae bacterium
TCGGGGAGCACAAGGCCGCCGTGGCCGACCTGGTCACGATCGAAGCCGGGAAGATTCCCTCCGAGGCGCTGGGCGAGGTCCAGGAGATGATCGACATCTGCGACTTCGCGCTCGGGCTCTCGCGCCAGCTCGACGGACGCACGATGCCCTCGGAACGACCGAGTCACCGGCTGATGGAGACATGGCATCCGCTGGGCGTCGTGGCGGTCATATCGGCCTTCAACTTCCCGGCCGCGGTGTGGTCCTGGAACACGGCGGTCGCGCTGGTGTGCGGCGACAGCGTGGTCTGGAAGCCCTCGCCGATGACACCGCTGACATCGATCGCCTGCGCGGCCCTGCTTGACCGGGCGATCGTCGAGTGCGACGCGCCGACGGGCCTGCACCAGCTCGTGCTCGCCGACGGCGAGGGCGGTCAGGCGCTCGTCGACAGTGACGACGTCGCGCTCGTGAGCGCGACCGGCTCAGAGCGCATGGGCGCCGAGGTCGCTCCCCGCGTGGCGGCTCGCCTGGGACGGTTCCTGCTCGAGCTCGGCGGCAACAACGCCGCGGTCGTCGCGCCCTCGGCCGACCTCGAGCTCACCACCCGGGGGATCGTGTTTTCGGCGGCGGGAACCGCGGGGCAGCGCTGCACCTCCCTGCGCCGTGTGATCGCCCACGGGAGCATCGTTGACGACCTCTGCGCCCGGCTGCGCGAGGTCTACGGCCGGCTGCCGATCGGCGATCCGGAGGCCGAGGGGACGCTGGTCGGCCCGCTGATCAACGAGCGCGCCTACACGGGGATGGTGCAGGCGCTGCAGCAGGCCCGCAGCGACGGAGGCGAGATCCTGGTCGGCGGCGAGCGTCGGCCGGCGGCCGGCTTTGACGACGCCTATTACGTGGAGCCCGCGGTCGTCCTCATGCCCGAGCAGACCGAGCTCGTCCGGCGCGAGACCTTCGCTCCGATCCTCTACGTGATGGCCTACCGGGAGCTCGAGGAGGCGATCGCCGTCCACAACGGCGTCCCCCAGGGCCTGTCCTCGAGCATCTTCACCTCCGACCAGCGTGAGGCCGAGCGCTTTCTGGCCGCCGACGGCTCTGACTGCGGGATCGTCAACGTCAACATCGGAACCTCGGGCGCCGAGATCGGCGGGGCATTCGGCGGCGAGAAGTCCACGGGCGGCGGGCGCGAGTCGGGCTCAGACGCCTGGCGCGCCTACATGCGCCGCGCCACCAACACGATCAACTACTCCGACGAGCTCCCCCTCGCCCAGGGCGTCTCGTTCGGTTGACGGATTCACGTGCGGCAAGGGACGTGCTGTCTCTGGGTAGCGGAATCCGCAACCTAGGCACGTCAGGGGCCACCTCCAGCGCTACGGCAGGCGCCCCGATACGCGGACCGAAGCCGCAAGCGCGCCCAGCAGCAAGACGACTCCGGCGATCGCGAAGTCGGCGGTTATCTGGCGCTTGTGGGTGACGCTTCCCAGCTGACTGCCGAGATGCTTGTAGATCGAGCTCAGCTCATCGGCGCTCTCGGCGTTGAAGGCGCGCGCGCCTGAGACCTGCGCGATCTCCTTCATCAGCTGGGGATCGGGCGGGACGGGCTGGGCGCCGCCGAACGGACCGGGGAGCACGCCGCTGGCAGTGCCCAGAGCAACGGTGTAGATCGGAATCCGGTCGTGGCCGGCCTGCCGCGCGACGCCCACCGGATCGGGCCCGGCATTGGCGGCGCCGTCGGAGAGGAGCACCATCGCCGACGGCGGGTGCTTGGGGTCTGAGCCCTTGAGGAGCTGGAGGGCGAGCTGGAGCGCGTCGCCGGTGTCGGTGCCGCCGTTGGCGGATTGCCCGTCGATGATCGTCCGCGCCGCCTGATGGTTCGCGACCGGTTCCTGGACGGCATCGGGCGAGCTTGAGAACGTAATCGCGCCGACGCGGATCGATCCGGGCAGCTCCCCGATGAACGTGTTGGCGGCATCCACGGCGGCCTGAAGCCGGCTGGGCTGCACATCGGTGGCCGCCATCGATCCCGAGTGGTCGCTGACGAGCATGATCGACCCCGAGTTGACCGCCGCGCGGTAGCTGACCTGGGGCCGAGCCACGGCGAAGACCAGCGCCGCAACCGCGGCGAGCGCGAGCGCCGCGGGCAGATGGCGCTCCCACGAGGACGACGCGACGACCGCCTCGCGCACCGTCGAGATCGCCGTGAAGCGCACCACGTAGCGGCGGCGGCGACGCCTGGCCAGGACATAGGCGGCCACCCCGAGCGGAATCAGGGCGAGGGCGAGCAGCCACAACGGGGAGGCGAAGCTCATCCCAGTCGCCGCCCCAGCTCCCGGAGCCAGTCCTGGTCGGTGGACAGGGTGATGTGGTGGACGCGCAGACGGCGCAACTCCTTGGCCACGGCTTCGCGACGCTCGCGCTCGAGCCCGGCGAACCGCTCGCGCACACGGCGCCGCGAGGTGTTGACCTCAACGCGCTGTCCGGTCTCGGGGTCGACGAGCGCCAGGTACCCGACCTCGGGCAGCTCGGCCTCACGGGGATCGGCGACCTCGATCGCCAGGACCGAGTGACGGATGCGCAGCGATCCGAGCGCGCTCTCCCAATCTCGCTGATCGCGAAAGTCCGAGATCACGACCACCAGGCCGGGCTGGCCGGTCAGACGCCCGGCTCGCTTGAGCGCGTCGGCCAGCGCCTCGGAGTCCTGGCGGCCGTCGGGTGCGACC
>JBAPXO010000048.1:0-4072 GCA_049284255.1 Solirubrobacteraceae bacterium
CCCACAATCAGGGCCAGAGCCACCGGCACGGTCGCCGGCAGCTCGTTGAGCACGAAGAACAGTAGGTCGAAGAGCCCGGCGAGCGCGAACGTGAGCAGCGCCATCGGCCACTGGGCGCGTCCCTGGCGAGCCAGCACGGCCCCGAGCAGCCCGGCCACGAACAGGTCGCCGTAGCCCAGCGAGATGCTGCCAAACAGCTCTGACTGGAGCTGGGGCAGGCCGCTTCCGGGCAACGGCGCGGCGGTGATCAGCGATGTGTTGGGCGCCTGCAGCAGGTCGGAGAGGACCAGCCACACGTCGGCGCCGGCCATCGCCAGGATCCCGAGCTTCAGCCACCCGGGAGGGGTCACCGTCGCCAGCAGAACCCCCAGGGTCACGCACGAGAGCGCCGCGAGCAGGGTCTCTGCCCCCTCCCCCACGAGCGTCGTCCGAGACACCCAGGCCAGCGCGAACAGCGGCACGGCGAGCAGCGCCAGCCACGGCCTGGACCCCCGCATCGCCCAACCCAGCGCCACCGCCGCCAATATGGGAATGGCGATCAGCGCCAGCCACGTCAGCGCCGTGGCCGTGCTCGACAGAAACCGGATCGCGAAGATCACCAAAACGATCGAGGCGATCGGAACGATCGCCCAGACCGGGCCGGAGAGCCGCTCCATCCACGCTATCCGGGGCGGGCGCCGGGGCGCCGCGACCACGCCCGCCTGCACGGCGAGGATCGCAGCATCCGACGGTATGAAACCAAGCGCCACGCCACCAGGGTACGCGGCGAACTACGAGCGTCAGCTAAGAATTCACGCGTCGGCCAGCCGCTTCTCGAGCGCGTCGAGCTGCGCACGCAGCTCGTCCGGGAGCTTGTCGCCGAACTCGGCGTAGTGCTCACGGATCTGAGGCAGCGTCGCCGTCCACCCCTCGACGTCGACCTCGAGCAGCTTGGCCATCGTCGCCTGGCTGATATCGAGCCCCTCGGTGTCGATGCCGCCGTCGCCGCTGGGCGGCACCAGTCCGATGGGGGTCTCGACGGCGTCGGTCTCACCGGTCAGGCGACCGACGATCCAGGCCAGGACGCGCGAGTTCTCGCCGAAGCCCGGCCAGATGAATTTGCCGTTGTCGTCCTTGCGGAACCAGTTGACGTAGAAGATCCGCGGCATCTGGGCCCCTTCGCGCTTGGCGACCTTGAGCCAGTGCGTGAAGTAATCGCCCATGTTGTAGCCGCAGAACGGCAGCATCGCCATCGGATCGAACCGAAGGTTGCCCACCTGCCCGGCCTGGGCCGCGGTCGTCTCCGAGGACATGATCGAGCCCATGAACGTGCCGTGTTCCCAGTCACGCGCCTCGTGCACAAGCGGGACGATCGTCGCGCGCCGACCGCCGAACATGATCGCCGAGATCGGGACGCCCTTGGGGTCCTCCCACTCCGGAGCCATCGAGGGACAGTTGGCGGCCATCACGGTGAAGCGCGCGTTGGGGTGAGCGGCGGTCGCGTCGGAGTCCGGCGTCCAGTCATCGCCGTGCCAGTCGATCGCGTGCTCTGGCGGCTCCCCGGTCATTCCCTCCCACCAGATGTCGCCGTCGTCGGTCTTGGCGCAGTTGGTAAAGACGGCGTCGCGACCGAGCATGTCGAGCGCGTTGGGGTTGGTCCGCCGGCCGGTGCCGGGCGCGACCCCGAAGAACCCGGACTCCGGGTTGACGGCATAGAGCTGGCCATCGGAGCCGAACTTCATCCACGCGATGTCGTCGCCGATCGTCTCCACCTTCCAGTCGGGGAGGGTCGGAATGACCATCGCGAGGTTGGTCTTGCCGCAGGCGCTGGGGAAGGCGCCGGCGATGTACTTGGCCTCGCCTGACGGGGAGGTGACCTTGAGGATCAGCATGTGCTCGGCCAGCCATCCCTCGTCGCGTGCCATCACCGAGGCGATGCGCAGCGCAAAGCACTTTTTGCCCAGCAGGGCGTTGCCGCCGTAGCCGGACCCGAACGACCAGATCTCCCGCGTGTCGGGGTAGTGCACGATGTACTTGTTGTCGGCGTTGCACGGCCAGGGGACGTCCTGGGCGCCGTCGACCAGTGGCATCCCGACCGAGTGCACGCATGGGACGTAATCGCCGTCGGTGCCGAGGACATCGAGCGCGGGCTGGCCCATCCGGGTCATGATCCGCATCGAGGCCACCACGTAGGGAGAATCGGTGAGCTGCACGCCGATGTAGGAGATCGGCGAGCCGAGCGGGCCCATCGAGAAAGGCACCACGTACATCGTGCGCCCGCGCATCGAGCCCTTGAAGAGATCCTCCAGCACCGACCTCATTTCCGCTGGATCGCGCCAGTTGTTGGTCGGCCCGGCGTCGACCTCCTTCTCGGAGCAGATGAACGTGCGGTCCTCGACCCGGGCCACGTCGGCGGGGTCAGAGAGCGCGAGGTAGGAGTTGGGGCGCTTGGCGTCTGAGAGACGCTCGAACGTTCCGGCGTCGATGAGCACCTGAGCGAGCTGGTCGTACTCCTCAGCCGAGCCGTCGCACCAGTGGATGTCGTCGGGCTGCGTGAGCGCAGCGACCTCCTCTACCCACCCCTGCAGTCCGGCGTGGTCGGTGGTCGCCTGGTGCGTCGGTGCAGTATTCGTCATCGTAAAAGGGCGCTCCTTGACATAAAGGTCGGTGGCTTCAAGAGGGTACCCGTGCGGGGCACAAGCTGCTCACAAAGGCGGGCGAGGCCCCGGTTGGCCATCCTTGGCACGAGTTCTATGCCCCATTATCCGGATTTTTGCGCGGAACCAGGACCAGCCGCTTGAACTCGGCCACCAGCACGCCGTCCTGGTTAAGGACCCGGGTGTGCACGCGGACGGTCCCACGATCGGGCTTGCTGCGCGACGGTTTGACCTCCAGCACCTCGGATTCGACGAACAGCGTGTCGCCGTGGAACACGGGCGCCGGGTGGCTGAGCTCCTCGGTGGCCAGGTTGGCGATCGCCTTGCCGCTCACGTCCGAGACGCTCATGCCCAGCGCCAGGGAGTAGACCAGGGGACCGACGACGACGTTTCGCCCCTGCTGGGACTGGTGGGCGTAGACATCGTTGATGTGCAGCGGGTGGTGGTTCATGGTGATCAGGCAGAACAGGTGGTCGTCGGCCTCGGTCACCGTCTTGGCCGGCCAGTGCTTGTAAACGGCTCCGACCTCGAACTCCTCTAGGTAGCGGCCATAGGGGTGAGCGCCGCTGGCCTCGCGCGCTGCCTGTCCGGTCTCGATCTCGGGCATGTTCAAAAGCTCCTGGGTGGTTTCTAAAGGGGGGTCAAAGAGGATGCCATCCGGCCCGCGATCGCGGGTTTTGCCGTGCTGCGGCCAGCGAGAAACCCCCGCCGTCAGCTAGCGTTGCAGGCCAATCGACCAGGAGATCAGACGTGCGAAACCCCCGCGACTTCGGAAAGCCTCTCGCCATCGGCGCCCCCACGCCGGTCACCGAGATCCCCTTCAAGCCCTCGCGGATGATCCATTTTCTCGACTTCTCCAACGAGAAGATGGTGGCGAAGGTGCCCGACATCGCTCCGACGGTCGACATCCTGCTCGGCAACCTGGAGGATGCCGTCCCGGTCGATCGCAAGGACGCCGCCCTTGCGGGCCTGGTCAAGGTCGGCAAGGAGGTCGACTTCGGGCAGACGGCGTTGTGGACGCGCGTCAATGCGCTGGAGTCGCCCTGGATTCTCAACGAGCTCACCACCCTGGTCACCGAGATCGGCGACGTCCTCGAGGTCGTGATGGTGCCCAAGGTCGAGGGTCCGTGGGACATCCACTACGTCGACCGGCTGCTCGCCCAGCTCGAGGCTCGCGCGGGCGTGCAGCGCCCGATCCTGATCCACGCGCTGCTCGAGACCAGCCTCGGCGTCGTCAACCTTGAGGAGATCGCCACCGCCAGCCCTCGGATGCAGGGGATGAGCTTCGGTCCGGCTGACCTCGCGGCGTCGCGCCGGATGAAGACGACCCGGGTCGGCGGCGGTCATCCCGGCTACCTGGTCATCAACGACCCTGATCCCAACGACCCCGAGGCGCCGCGCCCGACCGCCCAGCAGGATCCGTGGCACTACTCGAT
>JBAPXO010000049.1:0-2985 GCA_049284255.1 Solirubrobacteraceae bacterium
TCCGCGGGGCGCTGGGGCAGCTGCAGTTCCGCCGCCGCTACGGGATGCCGTTCGCGCCCGAGCCCAAGGCGCGCCTGAGCGCGACCGCCCGCGCCTGCCGAGCAGTGGTGGCGGCTCGCCTGGCCAACCCGGGAACCGAGTGGGCGGTGTTCCGGGCGCTCCAGCTCGCCAACTTCACGACGCCGATGGTGCTCGAGGATGACCACGCGCTGCGCGACGCCCTGCGCGGCCTGCCGGGGGTCGACGCCGACGAGATCGTCGCCGCGCTGGACTCCGCGCCGGTTACCGAGGCCTACGAGCAGGACAAGGCCGACACCCGGACCGCCGAGGGCACGGCCGCCGAGCTCCAGGGTAAGACGGCCACCAGCGACGGGCCGGTGCGCTTCACCGCGCCGTCGATCGTCTTCGAGGCCAACGGGACCAAGCTCGTCGCCGGGGGCTTTCAGCCCGTCGAGGCCTACGACGTCCTGATCGCCAACCTGGACCCCACGCTTGTCCGGGCCGCGCCTCCCGAGACGCCGGCGCCGTTGCTCAAACGCTTCTCGGACGGCCTGACCACCCAGGAGGTGGCGGCCCTCATGACCCACGGCAACGACGCACCCGACCGGCGTGCGGCGGAGGCCGACCTGATCGGCCTTGTGGCCGAGGGTCGGGCCACGCGGGTGCCCGTGGGCGACGACGCCCTCTGGCTCGCCGTTTAGCCGGGCGGTTAGCGGTCACCGCGGCGCGCCGCTGGCGACGTGCTCGATTTTGGACGCTATGTGTCCTAAATCGCGACCGGTGGCCGGGTCTAGGTCACGCCACCGTCAGCCGCAGCCGCAGCGGCAGTGCATCGAGGCCGTAGATGCCCGACGGCGTCCCGAACTCGGGCTCGCCGTCGAGCTCGAGCCGCCGGACGCGGCGAGCCAGCGCCACCAGTGCCTCCTGCATCTCGGCGCGGGCCAGGTTGGCGCCCACGCAGTAGTGGATCCCGGCCCCGAAGGTCAGCACGCGGGCGCCGCCGCGGTCTGCGGTGATTTCGAATACGTCCGGGTCGGCGATGTCCTCGCGGTTGGCGTGCCATGCCGAGACGAGGATGACCGAGCCAGCGGGGAAGACGACGCCGCGATGCTCGAGCTCGGCGGTGGTGATCCGGGCGGTGAAGGGCGTGATCGGCTCGTAGCGCAGCGCCTCGTCGACGGCGGGAAGGGCGAGGGCTTGCGGATCGGCGCGGAGCGCGGCCCACTGTTCGGGATGCAGGGCGAGCATCCGCACGGCGTGGGCGAGCTGGCTCTGGCTGGTGTCGACGCCGCCGACGAGGATGTTGAGCACGAGGTTTCTGAGCTCGTCGTGGTCGAGGCGCTGGCCTTCGGCCTCGGCTGCGATGAGATCGGTGATCAGATCGTCGCCCGGGGACTGGCGGCGCTCGGCGATCAGCGCGTCAGCCCAGTCGTAGAACTCGCGCACGGCGGTCTCGATCGCCGGGCGGCGCTCGATCAGGCTCGCGGCGTCGAACTGAAGCTGGATCAGGTTCGACCACTCCTGCAGCCGAGGCGCATCGCTGCGGGGCGCGCCCATGACCCCGGCGATCACAAGCGCCGGGTAGGGCTTGGCGAAGTCGGCGATGAATTCGGTACGGCCGTCGGCGGGGATGCCAGCCAGCAGCTCGTCCAGGAACGCGCGCATCGCCGGGCGGTAGCGGTCCACGGCCCGCGGCGTGAGCGCGGGGTTGATGAGGTTGCGCAGCCGGCGGTGGTCGGTGCCGTTGACGTTGATGATGTTCCTGACGATCTCCTCGTGCAGGGGGCCGTCGGAGATCCCAAAGATGTCGGCGATGGTCAGCCCGGGGAAGATCGCCGACTTGGTGCGCAGGAAGAACTCGCCGGCTTCGCGGTCGCATACCACGAACCCGAAGGGGCTCGCCGCCAGCCAGCCGTCATGGGGTGCGAGCGCCGCCATCGCGGTGCGGTAGCGCTCGCCGCGGATCCCGGGATCGGTGTGGTCAAGCGTCGGGAGCTCGAGCTCGGTCGCGACCGCCGTCACCCGCGTATCAGTATCCGATCCACGGGTTGACCGCTAGCTCGCGAGCCACGGCCTCGGTGACGGTCAGCGCCTGGGAGACCGTGCGGTAGTCGACGTTCTCAGGGGTGTCGGTCGCGCGGTGGTAGTTGGAGAGCGCCTTGTAGCGATTCATCGAGCTCAGAGTTGCCGTGGGATACCCGGCCCGGTTGGGGATCGCGGCATCGGTTGAGTACCTCGCCCTCAGGCCCCGCCGCACGGGCGCATCGATCTTCTGGGCGGTGTGGGCGATGAAGTCCCGAAAGCTCTTGTCGTGGTAGTCCTCCATCAGCACCGGTCCCTCGCCCTCGAGCATGATCAGGTTCGGGGACCCGACCGTCTCCAGGTTCAGGAACCAGGTGCGGTCGCGGTCGAGCTCTCCGAAGTGGCGGCGCGCGAAGCCGTAAATCCCTCCCTGCAGCACCTCCTCGGCCCCGCAGGAGACCAGCAGCACCCGCAGGTCGTCGATCGGTTGCGCCCGGAGGCGCTGCGCGAGGGCGACGAGGACGCCGACGGCGCTGAGATTGTCGTTGGCCCCGGCCACCACGGGGGCGCGGGCGATGTTCTCGAAGGTCGCGGCGGTCAATGCTGACCCGGCGACGCCGGCGGCGAGCATCCCCCGGCGACCGCGGTGGGCGCCGAGGGCGACGAGCGCCGGAACGCCGAGCACGAGCAGCCACAGCGGCAGCGAGGTGTCGCGCCGCTCCAGCAGACCGGGGAAATGGTCGCCGAACCACTCCTGCGCACTCTGATCAAAGACCGCGCCCGCGGTGGCGGCGTCGTGGTGGGCGAGCACCACGAGCGTGCGTGGCGCCGACGCCGGTCCAAGGGCGCCGACCACGTTCCAGGTCGTTCGCGGCGGGCTGGTCCAGTGACGGGCAAAGCGCGGGCCGTTTGAGATGTCGTCGGCGATCGCCGCCGTGACCGTGGCGCCCACCAGGCTGGAGA
>JBAPXO010000050.1:0-9565 GCA_049284255.1 Solirubrobacteraceae bacterium
CCGGCGAACGGATCTTCATGAACGACCAGTGCGCGAGCTGTCACCTGATCGCTGGCACCCCCGCGCAGGGGACCGTCGGCCCCGACCTCACCCATCTGGCCTCCCGCAGCACCTTGGCCAGCGCCGAGATCCCCAACACTCCCACCTGGCTCGCCGCCTGGATCCGCAATCCGCAGGCGATCAAGCCCGGCGACCGGATGCCCGACCTCGGGTTGAACCAGACCCAGGTCTCAGACGTCGTCGCCTATCTGGATGGGCTGAAGTAGTGGCCACCACCGTCAGCGAACGCGGGCAGCGCTACGTCGACGAGCTCGACCGCATCTGGATCGAGCGCAAGGGCGTCCTGGGCTGGCTGACGACCACCGACCACAAGCGAATCGGGCTCCTCTACTTCTTCACCGCGATCGCGTTTTTCGGCGCCGGCGGCGTCGAGGCGCTGCTCATGCGCACCCAGCTCATCGGCCCCAACGGGCACGTCCTCTCCCCCCAGGTCTACGACGAGATGTTCACGATGCACGGGATCACGATGATCTTCCTGTTCGTGATCCCGATGACCACGGGCGCGTTCGGCAATTACCTGATCCCGCTGATGATCGGGGCCCGCGACATGGCCTTCCCCCGCCTCAACGCCCTGTCGTACTGGATCTTTTTGGGCTCGGGGCTGTTCATGTACGCCGCACTCGCCCAGGGCCACGCTCCCAACGCCGGCTGGTTTGACTACGTCCCCCTGGCCTCCAAGCAGTTCGATCCCGGCAACAACATCGACTACTACGGCTACGGCCTGATCTTCAACGGGATCTCGAGCACGCTCGCCTCGATCAACTTCATCGTCACGATCTTCAAGCTGCGCGCCCCCGGGATGTCGCTCAACCGGATGCCGCTGTTCTGCTACGCGTTCCTGGCGGTGGCCTTCGCGCTCCTGTTCGCCCTCCCCTCGTTGAGCGTGGCGGCGCTGTTCTTGGAACTCGATCGCCAGCTCGGCTTTCACTTCTACGACGCGGCGTTCGGAGGTGCGCCGCTGCTCTGGCAGAACCTGTTCTGGATCTTCGGCCACCCCGAGGTCTACATCATCATCCTGCCGGCGTTCGGGATCGCAACCTCGATCATTCCCGCCTTCTCGCACCGCAAGATGGTGTTCTTCCCGCTGGTCGCGCTGGCCGAGATCCTGGTCGCGTTTCTCGGCTTCGGCGTCTGGGTGCATCACATGTTCACGGTGGGGTTCTCGACGCTGACCACCGTCTACTTCGCCGCAGCCAGCCTGATCATCGTCATCCCGTCGGCAATTCAGTTATTCGCCTGGATAACGACGATCGTCACCGGGACGCCTGTGTTCAAGACCCCGATGCTGTTCATCGTCGGTTTCATCGTCTACTTCATCATGGGCGGGCTGTCGGGGATCACATTGGCAGCGATCCCGTTCGACCAGCAGGTTCACGACAGCTACTACATCGTCGCCCACTTCCACATGGTCATCTTCGGCGCCGCCGTGTATCCGATCCTCGGCGGGATGTACTTCTGGTTTCCCAAGGTGACGGGACGCATGTACCACGAGGGCGTCGGCAAGTGGAGCTTCTGGCTGACCTTCGTGGGCACGATGGTGACCTTCTTTCCGATGCACATCGTCGGGATCCTCGGAATGCCGCGACGCAACTACACCTATCCCCCGGGGCTCGGCTGGTCGCTGCTGAACTTCATCGAGTCGATCGGCTCCTACCTTCTGGCCGTCGGCCTGGTGCTGATCGTCATCAACCTCGCGGTCAGCCTCTTCCGCGGCCCGAAGGCGGACGAGGACCCGTTCGAGGGCGACACCCTGGAGTGGTCGACCACCTCTCCCCCGCCGCCGTACAACTACCCCATCATCCCCACGGTCTCGAGCCCGTACCCGATGTGGGACAAGGAGGACCGCAAGCGCGATGCCGAGCGTCTTGACCGCGGAGAGGGCCTGCTCAACCTCGGCCATGAGACGCCGGCCACCACCGTCCAAGACGCGCTCCCCGATGAGATCCTCAGCATGCCCTCCTCCTCGATCTGGCCGCCCATCACCGCGCTCGCCCTCACCGGGATCTTCGCGATGCTCGTGATGGCGCACTACTGGATCGCCGTCGCCTTCCTGGTCATCGCCGGCCTGACGCTCCTGGGCTGGCACCAGCACGAGACCGAGCCATGACCGAGACCAGCGCCGGACCTCCCCCACGCAGCGCTCAGGCGACGACCGCCTCGGCTGCCGCCCGGCTCGCTCGTGGCCGCCGCTCTCAGCCCAGCGGCTGGTGGGGGATGGTGCTCTTCCTGTGCTCGGAGGTGACGATCTTCGGGACGATGATCGGCAGCTACTTCTACCTGGACTTCCAGAACCGCCACTGGCCGCCCAACCACATAAAGCCCCCCGAGGTGACGGCGCCCGTGATCGCCACCGCCGTCCTGCTCGCGACCGTCCCGATGATGGTGATGGCCGAGCGCTCAGCCCGGCGCGCGAACCGCTGGCCCGCGGTGCGCTGGATCGCCCTGGCGGCGGTCATCCAGACCGGTTACCTGGCCGCCCAGGTGCTGCTCTTTCGCCATGACCTCAACACCTTCACGCCGCAGGGCAGCGCCTATGGCTCGATCTACTTCACGCTCCTGGCCGCCCATCACGCCCACGTCCTGCTGGGGATCGTGCTCGACCTCGCGGTTCTCTGGAAGCTGGTCACGCGGGGGCTCGACAACTACTGGCTGATCGGGGTGCGGGGGGTCGCTCTCTACTGGTACGTCGTGGCTCCGCTGGGGGTCGTAGTCCTGCTCACGGTGCTTTCGCCCTCGCTGTGAAGGACCAGCCCTCAAATGCTCTGGTGTGGTTCGGTGTCCTCGGTGGAGCTCTGGCATGGGCGACCACGTTCGTGGCCAATCTGGCGTTCACGTTCGCGCAGTGCAACTCGCCACCTGGGCGCTGGAAGCTGCCCTTGCACACGTGGGAGATCGCCATCTCGGTCGTCGGGATCGCGATCGGCCTTGCCGCCGGCGCCGCCTCGGTGCACGTCTACCGCCGGACCTTCCGGGTCGAGGACGTCGCCATGCACGAGCGCGCCGGCGACGGCACCGTTGCCCCCTTGGGAAGGATCAACTTCCTGGCGACCGTGGGGCTGCTCGTGAACTTCCTGACGGTGGCGATCATGATCATGACTGCCGTCGGGGCACCGCTCTTGAGCGTCTGCCAGCAATCATGACCCGGCGCTCACAAACCGCGCTCGCCGTACTCCTGGCCTCTATAGCCGTCGCGGTCATCGCGGTCTCCACGCCCGGCCGTGCGGGTGCTCAACCCCAGAGCGGAATCGTGCGCCCCACGACCGAGCCCGCAGCCCCTTCCCTGGAGCTCGGAAAGGAGCTCTACGCCGGCAACTGCGCGAGCTGTCACGGCATCGCCGGTTCCGGGATCACGTCTCCCCGGCCCGGGGCCGGCGGAATCATGGGCGCCGGCCCGCCGCTTCGGGGCGTAGGCGCCCTGGCCGCCGACTTCTACCTCCGCACCGGCTACATGCCGCTGTCTGACATCCACGACCAACCGGGTCCCGATCGGGTTCTCTTCTCCGATAAGGAGGTCCGTTCCCTGACCACCTACGTCGCCTCGCTGGGATCGGGACCGGCGATCCCCCGGCCCGATCCCGCTGCCGGAAAGATCAACGACGGCGAGGCGCTGTTCAGCGAGCACTGTGCCGGTTGTCATCAGATCGATGCTCGCGGTGGATTCGTCACCGGGGCGGTGGTCCCGCCGCTGACGAGCGTGAGCGCCACCCAGATAGCCGAGGCCGTTCGCATCGGTCCATATCTGATGCCAAAGTTCTCGACCACCCAGATCTCGGACACGCAGCTGAACTCGCTGATCAATTACGTGCTCGCCCAGCGCCATCCCGACAACAAGGGCGGCTGGGGCATTGGCAACATCGGGCCGATCCCGGAAGGCCTGGTCACGTGGTGGATCGCCGCTCCGCTAATCCTGCTGGCCTGCCTGGCAGTGGGCAGAAGGCGGCGCCGATCATGAGGCTGTGGCAATGGTTTACGGCCTTCTTCCTCGGCCGTTGGTTACGACGCCGGCAGGCGGGCGAGGAGACCGAGCGGTCGCCCGACGCCGAGCGACCACCGGAGTCCGAGCGGATCGTGCCCGCCGGTTCCCCCAATCGCCGTGCCGAGAACATCGTGCTGTTTCTCCTCGGTTTGGCCGTCCTCTTCGGGCTCGGGTTCATCGTCGTCTACGCGGCGTTCAGCGCCACGCGGATGCCAAACGAGCTCCTCGGCCTCTGCCTGGCCCTCTGCCTGCTGTGCATCGGCGGCGCCCTGGCGGTGTTCTCCAAGCACCTGATCGTCTCCGAGGAGATCGAGGACGATTACCCGGAGGAGCACCCCGACGACCAGGAGCAGATCGTCGAGACCGTGCGCGAGAGCGGGAGCCGGATTACTCGCAAGAAGCTGCTGCTGGGCGCGGGCGCGGCAGCGGGAGGCACCCTCGGCCTGGCGGCGCTGACCCCGGCACTCTCGCTCGGCCCGGTCTGGGACACCGCTCCACTGGACCAGACTCCCTGGAAGCCGGGCGTGCGCCTCGTCGACGAGACCGGCGCGCCGATGCTGGCCGCCGACGTACAGGAGCAGAGCTTCTACACCGCCTTCCCCGAGGGCGCCGACCCCGAACTCATCGGGTCCCCGCTGGTCGTCATCCGCTTGGACCCCGCCAAACTCGAGCTTCCTGCCAACCGCGCGGGCTGGGCGCCCCAAGGAATCCTCGCGTTCTCCAAGATCTGCACCCACGCCGGCTGTGCGGTCGCGCTGTATCGCAAGCCCACCTTCCCGGTGGTGGAGCCGCACGCGGCGCTCGTCTGCCCGTGCCACTACTCGACCTTCGACCCGTTCACGGGCGGGACGGTGACCTACGGACCAGCGGGGCGCCCGCTTCCCCAGCTGCCGCTGATGATTGACGGGACGGGATACCTGCGCGCCGCCGGGAACTTCTCCGCCCGCCCGGGGCCGTCCTGGTGGAACGTCAGGGAGAAGCCGACGAATGAGTGACCCGCTCGCCGATCCCGTTCGTTTCATCGACGAGCGGACCGCATCCGCGCCCCTGCTGCGCAAGACGATGCGCTACATCTTTCCCGACCACTGGTCTTTCCTACTGGGCGAGGTCGCGCTGTACTCGTTCATCGTCCTGATCGCGACCGGTGTTTACCTGGCGCTGTTCTTCGACCCGAGCACCGCGAAGACCGTCTACCACGGGCCCTACACGCCGCTGGACGGGATGAGCATGAGCGTCGCGTACAAGTCGGCGGTCGACCTGTCACTCAGCACCAAGGCGGGGCTTCTGATGCGCCAGACCCACCACTGGGCGGCGGACGTGTTCATGGCCTCGATCGTCATGCACATGATGCGCGTCTTCTTCACCGGCGCCTTCCGCAAGCCCCGGGAGCTGACCTGGATCGTCGGGCTGCTCCTGCTGATCGTCGGACTTCTGGAGGGGTATCTCGGCTACTCGCTGGTCGACGACCTCCTGTCCGGCATGGGGCTGGCCATCGGCTACGGGGTCGGCCTGTCCATTCCGGTGATCGGGGGGCCGGCCATGCTGGCGATCTTCGGCGCCCCTTTCCCGGGCAACACCCATTTCGAGTCGCGGCTGTACATCGCCCACGTGTTCCTCTTCCCGGCGATCCTGGCGACCCTGATCGTCGTTCACCTCGGACTGATCATGGCCCGCCACCACACCCAGTTTCGCGAGAGCGTCCGCCATACGCAGAAACGGATCGTCGGCCTGCCCCTGTTCCCGGCGCAGACGCCGCGCTCGGTGGCGCTCGTTTTCCTGGTGGCCGCGCTCCTGTTCGCGCTCGGAGCCCTCGTCCAGATCAACCCGATCTGGCAGTGGGGGCCGTTCGAGCCGTGGATCGGCACCAACGGTGCCCAGCCCGACTGGTACCTGGGGTGGCTGATCGGCGCGCTACGCCTGATGCCCGCCTTCGACGTGACAATCGGCCACTACACCGTGATCCCGAACCCGTTCTGGGGGGGCATCCTCTTTCCGGGGATCGTGTTCATGGTGCTGTTCCCGTTTCCGTGGATCGAGCGGCGTTTCACCCGTGATCACAGCGTGCACAACCTCGCCGACCGCCCGCGCGACGCCCCGACCCGCACGGCCTTCGGGGTCGCGTTTTTGTCTTGGATCTTCCTGATCTTCGTCTTCGGGTCTGCTGACCGGGTGTTCGTGCTCTTCGGCTTCAGCTACAACACCCAGCTCTACATCTTCAGGATCGGGATCTGGTTGGTGCCGGCGGTCCTGTTCTTCGTCGTCCGGCGGTGGTGCCGAAGTCTTCAGGCGATCGAAGCCGTCGAGGCCGAGCGCGAAAGTGCCGAGCACCAGGTGCTCGAGCGCCGGCGCGCGGCCGCCGTGGGCGCACGCACTCCGTCGCGCTAGCTGCCAGCCCCGGGCTGACTCCTAAGCCTGGACCGCGCACGACAGCGCCAGGATCCCGGCGTCGCGCGCGTTGCCGAGCGCCAGGCGGCGGTACCGTGGGCTCGCGGCGGCGAGCGCCAGCATCGAGGCGCCGTGGAGCACGTCCACGACCGCGCCCCCGAGCTGCCACTCCCGATCCCGGCGGGCATACAGGACCGCCGCCTGCAACACCTCCCGGACGCCGAGCACCCGCGCCACGCGGACCGTCGCTTCGTCGCAGGGCACCCCGGAGAACTGCGAGAGGACTCCGCGGGGCGCCAGCAGGAGAAAGGCCCCGTAGCCCCCCCGGGCGGCGATGCACAGGCCCCCGAAGTCAGGTGCCATCGGGCTCGGTGACCGCGCACTGCAGCAGCAGGGCGTGGACGAAGGCCTGAGGGAGATTGCCGCGCAGCTGGCGCTGGCGCACGTCGAACTCTTCAGAGACCAGGCCAGCATTGCCGGCAGCCGCCCGCGTGCGCTCAAACCAACGTGCTGCCTTGACCAGATCCCCCTGCTGAGCCCAGGCCAGGGCCATCATGAACCCACACACCAGAAATGCTCCCTCGGCCTGCCCCAGCGGCCGCTCGTCGGGCCGGTATCGGTAGCAGTAGCCGTCACGGGTGAGCTCCGCCGCCACCGCCTCCAGGGTGGCGATGGTCCGCGGGTCGTCGGCGGCGATGCCGCCCCGGATCGCCGGCAGCAGCAGCGCGGCGTCCAGCCTTGGGTCGGTGGGCGAGCGCTGCCAGTGCCCGGCGGACGAGAGGGCGTGCTCGGAGGTGTCGGCGACGATGGCGTCGGCGAGGGCCAGCCAGCGAGCGGCTTGCTCACTTGGCTGATGGCGTGAGATCTGACGAAGGCCGGCGGCGCAGATCAGGCGGCTGTGAGTCCAGGCGTCGGGCTCGAGCTCCCAGATCCCGGCGTCGGGCTCTTGCCAGCGCTCCTCGATCGCCTCCGCAGCCAGCTCGGCGGCACGCCATCCATCGGCATCAAGGTGATCGTGGCCGGCGGCGGCCGCGAACAGGAGCAGGCTCTCCCCGAAGGCGTCGAGCTGGAACTGCTTGTTGACCCAGTTGCCGACGACGTCGGTCCCGCCGGGATAACCGGGCAGATTGAGCTCGCGCTGGTCGGGCACCGGGTCGCCGGTTACGGTGTAGGCGGGCACCATCTTGGCGCCGTCGGCGAGCAGACGCTCGGTCACGAAGCGCACGGCGTCGTCCATCAGGGGCAGCGGTCCGGCCTTGGCGATGGCCTGCCCGGTGAAGCACTGATCACGGATCCACACGTACCGGTAGTCGTAGTTGCGGCCCTCCCGCGCGCGCTCGGGCAGCGACATCGTGGCCGCCGCGACCATCCCGCCTCCCGAGCTCGTGAGCCCCTGAAGCACGGCGTAGGAGAAGCGGGCATCGCGCTCGGCGACCACACAGTGAAGCTCGGGAAGCCGCTCTTCCCAAGCCGCCTCGGTCCCCATCCAGGCCCGCCCCGGATCAGGCGCTTGCACGGGCTCCTCGCCGGCATCGATTACCAGCACCAGGTCGTGAGCCTCTCCCTCCTCGAGTTCGAGCGTCATCACCAGGGGCTTGGCGCCGCGTCCGTTGGTCTCGGAGTCGGGCTTGGCGTCGGCGGCCCCCGACCACACGAAGTGGCTCTCACCGATGCGGCCTCTCCAGTCGCCGTCATCGGTGCGGCGCACCCGCGTCGGCCCCTTCATGCCGTACTCGGTACGCAGGTCAAGGACGATCCTCACCCGCGCCTTCCCCCGGTGGGCGAGCACTCGGCGCAGGAGCACGGCCCGATCAGGGCTGGAGGGCAGCGCCAGCGCCTCACGGCATTCGACGACCCCCTCATCCGTGATCCAGCGGCTGCGCCAGATAAGACCGGACTCGTAGTAGCCGCCCCAGACAAAGCGCGACTCCGGCGTCACGGCGTAGGTCCCCTGGCCGCCGATCAGGGTGGCAAAACAGGCGTCTGAGTCCCACCGGGGAAAACACATCCACGTGTAATCGCCGCGCGGGCTGAGCAGCACCCCCCGCTCGCCATCGGCCAGGAGCGCGTACTCGCGCAGGACGTGCGGAGCGCCAACGCTCGTCTGCGCCCCCAGCCCGGCGTCGCTCACAGCGCAAATTCCTTTGCGTCCTGGCGCTTGAGCTCGATTCCCAGGCCGGGCCGTCCCGCGTCGGGATGCAGCGCCCCGCCCTCGGGGGAAAGGGTGCCGTCGAACAGCATTCCCTCGACGCGGGCGTGGGTGTGGAAGTACTCGCAATGCCACAGCGGTCCCACAGCGCAGCATGCGTGGGCGTGGACCGCAGGAGCGCAGTGGGCCGAGAACGGGACCTCGTAGGCCGTGCACAGCGCGGCCACCGCCTGCAGCCCGGTGATCCCGCAGGCGCGCGTGCAGTCGACCTGCATCACATCCACGGCTTGGGCGTCGAGCATCGCGCGAAAGTATTCAGGCTTGTACCCGTACTCGCCGGCGGCGATCACCATCCCCCGCGGCGCCGTGTCCCGAAGCAGGCGCAGCCCGTCGAGATCGTTGGAGGAAACTGGCTCCTCAAACCACGTGACTCCACACTCGGCGAACTCGTGGGCCAGGGCCACCGCCTGCTTGCGAGAGTAGGCGCCGTTTGCGTCAACGTAGAGCTCGGCCTCGGGACCGATCGCCTCTCGTACCGCCCTGACCCGGGGAGCATCAGCCACGGGGTCGCGCCCGATCTTCATTTTCACTCGGGGTATCCCCTCGGCCACCCATCCGGCCAGCTGATCGCACAGCTCACGCTCGCTGTAGGAGGTCAGACCGCCGGAGCCGTAGACGGGGACCGCGTCGTGCGCGCGCCCGAGCAGATCGGCGACGCTCAGCCCCAGCAGCTTGGCCTTGAGATCCCAGAGCGCGATGTCCATCGCGGCGATCGCTGTGGCGCAGATCCCGTCCCACCCGAGGTTGCGGATCGCCGCGACCATCGCCCACCAGCACGCGGGCACCGCGAGCGCGTCACGGCCGGAGAGGACTCCGGAGAGGACCCCGTCGATCACCACGGCCGCCGAGCGGTCGGCGTAGGTGTAGCCGATGCCGGTCTGACCCCCGGCCTCGATCTCAGCCACGACCAGTGTGACCGCGTCCCACTCCAGGGT
>JBAPXO010000051.1:0-4963 GCA_049284255.1 Solirubrobacteraceae bacterium
GCCGGGGCGGGAGGGGCGGGGGGCGCGGGAGGGGCGGGCGAGGCGGCCTCGGATCCCTCCGCGCCGATCCGCGCCAACACCACTCCGACCTCGACCGTCTCCTCGACGTCGACGAGGATCTCGGCCACGACGCCGCTGACCGGCGCCGGCACCTCGGTGTCGATCTTGTCGGTGGAGATCTCGCACACCGTCTGCTCGGCTTCCACGCGGTCGCCGACCGCCACCCGCCACGCGACGATCGTGCCCTCGGCCACCGAGACCCCCATCTGGGGCATGGTCACATCGACCGTGGCGGTTCCGACTTCAGTAGGCGAGGAGCTCACGGCACGCCTCCTTCACGCGGTCGACGCCGGGCAGCACGGCTTGCTCCAGGGGCGGCGAGAACGGGATCGGGACATCGGGCGTGGCCACCCGGACCACCGGACCGTCCAGATCCTCGAACCCCTTCTCGGCGATCAGGGCCGCGACCTGGGCCCCGGCGGCGCACGTCATGTTGGCCTCATCGACGATCACCACTTTCGAGCAGCGAGCGACGGAGTCGAGGATCGCCTCCTCGTCCAGGGGCACCAGCGAGCGCAGGTCGAGCACCTCCACCGAGGCGCCGTCGATGTCTTCGGTAGCCGCGAGCGCCACGTCGACCATGGCGCCGTAGGCCATCACGACCAGATCGGAGCCTGGCCGGGCGACGCGAGCCGTGAACGGCGTCTCGAAGACCCCGTCGGCAACCTCGCCCTTGACCCGGCGGTAGAGGTGCTTGTGCTCCATGAAGCACACCGGGTTGGGGTCGTGGATGGCGGCGTGCAGCAGCCCCTTGGCGTCGGCCGCCGTCGACGGCGCCACCACCTTGATCCCGGGCGAGTGCATGAACAGCGCCTCGGGGTTCTGAGAGTGAAACGGCCCGCCGGAGAACCCACCGCCCGAGGGCAGCCGCACGACCATCGGCACGGCCAGGCCCTGGCGATAGTGCATCTTGCCGGCGACGTTGACGAGCTGATCAAAGCCGCAGGAGATGAAGTCCGAGAACTGCATCTCACACACGGGGCGCATCCCGACCACGGCCGCGCCCACCGCGCAGCCGATGATCGCCGACTCGGCCAGCGGGGTGTCCATCACACGGTCGCCGCCGAACTCCTCGACGAACCCGTCGGTGACCTTGAAGGCTCCGCCGAACACGCCGACGTCCTCGCCCATCACGAGCACGCGCTCGTCGGCGCGCAGCTCATCGCGCAGGGCCGAGGAGATTGCCTGCAGGTAGGTCATGACCGCCATCAGGCCTCACCTTCCGCGCGCGCAAACCCACTCCAGGGCGCCAGGCCGTCCCCCAAGGGCTCGGCCTCTCCTTCGCAGAAGACTCCGTCCAAAACGTCGCCGGGGTCGGGCATCGGCCCGGCGAGCGCCTCGGTCGCGGCCTCCTCGATCTCAGCCGTCACCGCGGCCTTGAGCGAGTCGACGTCCGCGCCCAGCGTCCGCAATCGCTTCTCCTGGCGTTCGACCGGGTCGCGCTGGCGCCACTCCTCGACCTGCTCGCGCGGCACGTACTTCATGTCGTCATGAGCGGCATGGCCGTGCATGCGCATGGTCACGGCCTCGATCAGGGTCGGTCCCTCCCCGCGCACAGCGCGCTCACGGGCAGCGCGGACCGCTTCGAACATCGCCTCGCAGTCGTTGCCGTCGACTGTCTCGCCCTCGAACCCGTAGGCGGGCGCATGCCCGACGGGATCGACCGCGAACTGCTTGGACAGCGGCGTCGAATACGCGTACTGGTTGTTCTCGAGCACGAACACCACCGGCAGCTTCTGGACGCCGGCCCAGTTCATGGCCTCATGGAAGTCACCGCGCGACGTCGACCCGTCGCCGAACCAGGTGAGCGCGCAGCGCTTCTCGCCGCGCAGCTTGAACGCCATCGCCATGCCGGTGGCCACGAGCATCATGTCGGGGAGCATCGAGACCATCCCGACGCAGCCGAGGTCGCGGTCGCCGAAGTGGACGTTGCCGTCGCGCCCGGCGGTCACGCCCGCGGCCCGACCCATGTACTGGGCGAAGATGCGCGCCGGCGGGACGCCGCGAATGATGTGGGCGGCCAGATCCCTGTGCAGGATGCACAGCCGATCCTCGGGCGCCATCGCGTACGCCGCCCCCGCCGACACCGCCTCCTGCCCGAAGCCGTCATAAAAAGAGCCAGGGACCTTGCCCTGGCGGTAGAGGCTCATCGCGCGTTCCTCGATGCCGCGCATGAGCAGCATCGCCCGCAGCAGCCTTACCCGATCCTCCAGCTGGAGGTGCTCCTCGCCGGCCTCAGAGGCCGTCGGCAAAGCCGTCTCGGTGGCCATCTCTCTTGTCTCCCTTCGTCGGTGGGCCGCGCGGGATCTCCGTCGGCCCGGTGGCTGGGCGACGCGGCGGGATCTCCGCCGCACACCCTCATCCGGGAGTCCCGAGCTTACTCCAGCCCCCGGGCATCCGGCCCGATTCGCCCTCGCAGTCTCGGCGATTTACTCTTTCGTCATGGATGGTGCCTGGCTCGCCCGCGCGCGCTGGCGCCGGCGGGGCGCCTGGCTTTGGCCGACGTTCGTCGTCGCGGTCCTGTTCGACGCCGCCATCGTGTGCGTGCTCCCGATGGCCGGCACCGCGCAGAGCTTCTTCGGGGGTTTGGTGATCGGGATGCTCTTCAGCCTGGTCGCCGTGGTCCTGTGCTCGCGACCGTTGGGCGCGCTCCTACGCCGCGCCCGTCCCGACCTGCCGGTGATGATCGCCCGTGACTACGGAGGCACCTTCGCCGTGGTCTTCGTCAGCGCCGTGATCGTCACCATCGGGCTGCTGCACCATTCCACGATCACCAGCCAGCAGAGCGCCCTGCGCGACGCGGTTGTCCGCGCCGAAGCCTTCATCGGGGCGCGCGCTCCGGCCCAGTTCGCGTCCAACGCCACCCACACCGACACATACACGATCGAGTCCGGATCGATCTACCGCGTCTGCGCCCCCAGCCGGGATGAGGGGACGAGGTACTACTGCGTGATCGTCAAGGCCAAGCTGCCGCTCGCCCAGAGCGTCGTCTACGCCGGTTCAGAGCCCAACGCGGTGCTCGCCGAGGGGACCAACTAAAGGCCGGTCGGCCGCCTCAAAAGCCGGGATGACTCATGCGGTACGCTCCACAAACTGGAGCGGAGGGAGCTCGACGGGCGCATCGAGCCCGCCACGGGGGCAAAAAATGAGAGCAGGCAACCAGGGGCCAGAGTACGTCCCGGACGATCGGCACCGGGATCCCCCCGCGACCACGCCGCGGACGATCGTGACGCGTATCGACGCTGGCACGCTCGCCGAGCGGATCGTCGCGCGTGTGCGCGTTGAAATAGCGGGCTATGGCCGGCTGCCTCGCGACGTGGTCGACGGGCAGGTCATGGACGTCGCTCGCAGCAATGTGGAGCTGCTCGTGGGCGCGATCCATTCAAGCCGCGCGGTCACCGAGACCGAGCTCGAGCCATTTCGCGCCTCGGCGCACGAGCGCGCCAGTCAGGGCATGTCACTCGAGGACGTGCTCCACGCTTACCGCCTCGGCGGCCGCTTGGTCTGGGAGGAGCTCATCGCCGCCGCTCGCCCCGACGAGCACGGTGCCCTGCCGGCGCTCGCCGGGCTGGTCATGGACTACCTGGACCGCGTCTCCACGGCGGTCGCCAACGCCTACCTCGAGGAACGCCAGCACCTCGTTTCAGACGAGGAGCATCGGCTGCGGGTGCTGCTCGAGGCCCTGTGCGGCGAGGAGCCGATCGACTCTTCGGAGCGGCGGCAGCTGGGGTCGGTCGGCCTTGCGGCGGGCTCGAGCTACCGGCCGTTCGCGGCCACGGTCCCCGGCGAGGGCGCCCCTGCCCATTCGAGGCTCGCCGGTCGCCTGCGCGGCCACGGCATCCTGGCGGTCAGCGAGGGCGACCGAGTGTTCGGGGTGATGGCGGTCGACCACCAGGCCAGCATCGGTTCCCGGGCCGGCGAGGAAGCCATGGTGGCCGTGGGCGATACGTCAGCTCGCCCGGAGCTTGAAGCCGGCCTCGAGGAGGCGCGGCTCGCTGCCGACCTCGGAGTGCGCACCGGGCGCTCCGGGGTCTTTCAGGTCTCTGACCTAATCCCCGAGCTGCTGCTGGCGCGCTCACCGCGTCTGGCCGAGCAGCTGGGTCGACGCGCGCTCCGGCCGCTGCTCACCGGCAGCGTCGGTCGCAGGCCCGACCTGCTTGAGACCCTGCGCGCCCTGTTCGCCGCCGGACTTGAACGCCGGCAGGCCGCCGCCTCGCTGCACATCCATCCCAACACGCTCGACTACCGCTTGCGCCGCATCAGCCAGCTCACCGGGCTGTCGCTCACCCGGCCCCGTGACATCGCCTGCCTGGAGCTGTCGCTGATCGCGCTGTCGCTGGAGGCGACGACCGACGCCGGGTGACCCGCCGGATCCAGGCGCACCGGCAGACGAAACAGCGAAGCGAAGCGCAGCGCCAGGAAGGCATCGCCGGAGATCTCAAAGCGCCCGCCGGCCACGAGCTCGGGCCAGCTGCGCGCGCCGCTGGCCAGCAGGATCAGGTCATCGGCACCGACGAGTACGCGCGCGCTGGGACGTTGCGCGCCGCCCCGGTGCACCGCGCAGCGGGCGTCGGCGATCTCCAGCCCAAACCGTGAGGGGTCGCGGCCCTGGGGGTCGCGGATCGCAAGCTCGACGGTCGTGCGCAGGTCGGCCGCCGCGCTCGGATCAATGCGCCGGCGCAGCACCCCGGGCAGCGCGCGCACCACCAAACGGTGGGCCATCGCCCGGCGTGTGAGCGCGGCCAGCCAGCGGCCGATCGTCCTGCGCAGGCGGCTCACGACAGGAGGTGCTCCATCGCCTCGGTGGGATCGGAGAAGAGCATCAGGGCGTCGTCGGTGGCCACCATACGCCCGTAGTGCGTCGACATCTCGTGCTGGATCGAGTAGGCGTCGATGGCGTAGC
>JBAPXO010000052.1:0-3569 GCA_049284255.1 Solirubrobacteraceae bacterium
CGCCACCGCCGCTCGAACCGCCGCCGCCGCTCGAACCGCCTGAGCCGCCTGAACTCCCCGAGCTCCCGCCCGAGCTTCCCGAGCCACCGGTGCTTCCCGAGCCTGACCCGCTGGGGGCGGGCGACGACGGCGCGGGCGTCGCCGGAGCCGACGGGGTGCTCGTCGAGGGCGCCGACGGGGCCGACGGGGCCGACTTGGAGACCACCGGCTTCGGCTGCTTCTTGACGGGTGGGTGCGTGAGCGTCGGCAGGCTGGTGGCCGCCGGAGGCGAGGTCACGCTCGGCGTCGAGGACGCCGGGAGCTGGAGCACCGTGGGCATCGACGAACCGCTGCTGGCGCTTGAGCTCGTCACCTTGCCGATCGCGAGGGCGGCACCGAAGAGGACGGCGAGCAGGACAAGGCCCAGCAGCAGGTAGGTGGAGGAGGAACGCTCTAGTGGCACGATTTGCGGGGTTTGGATGACCCGGGCTCCAGACAGCGGTTGAGCTTCTTGAAGTTGCCGCGCGTGACGTCGTACTCGATGTAGGCGCCGATTGAGCCCTTGGCCGTGACGTAGATCTTGAGCTTCGAGCCGGCTTTCAGCCGCGTGCCCTTCAGATGCGGGAAGGTCTCGGTGGCCTGCTTGGTCTTGGACTCCGAGCGGCAGCCGCGACTGCACTTGACGGTGACCTTGGCGGCGCGCGAGGTCTGGACGCTGAGCCCGACAAGCTGTATGCCGTTGGACGTCTGCTTTGCCTCAAGCGTCGACTGGGCGCTCAGCCGGTGTGGCGGCGCGGAGAAGAAGTCAAACAGGAACTGCAGCGGCCCGCCGGCATTGTTGACCCCGCCGACCTGGATTGTGTAGGCCTTTCCCTTCTGAACGCTCGCAGTCATCTGCTCGGACGGGAAGCTCGAGTTATGGACGCATTGCGGCTGGCCGGGGATCGCGGTGTTGAGGTTGAACTGATACAGCGCGATGACGTTGTCGAATCCAGAGGTACGGATCTGGACGGTCCCGTTGGTGTTGGGATAGAAGTCGTACCAGACCGTCTTGCCGTAACTGATGCCCTGACAGGTCGTGACCTCGGCCGGCCCGGAAGGGCAGCTCGCGCGGCCGCAGGGATTGAGGATGTTGGTCTGCACGGTCGCGTTGGAGGTGTCGCGCATGTCCTCCAGGGTCGCGGTGTTATTGAGCTTGGTTCCCGGACCGTTGAGCTCAAGCGAGTTGAGGTAGGCGTCGTTGATCGGTGGCGACGGCGCCTGGGCGGCCACGGGTACAGCCAGAAACGCAAGTGCGGCCCCTAACACAAGGAACCCTGAGATCACCCAATTACGGAACTTCATGTGCCGCGAGATTCTCCTACCCGGTACGTTCCGGCGCCACCCCGGCAGCCGAATCAGGCGCCGATCATACTCGATTGCCCGGGGAACGGAGCCAGGTTTTGCGCGCCGCGTGAGACGGCGCTTTTCTCGAGTCTGCGCGGAGAGCTTGGATTCAGGAGAGCGCGAATGAGATAGTTGCGCCATGCCATGGGTCGAGGTCTTCGCGGTGTTCGTCGTGTCGCACGCCGTCGGCGACTACATGTTCCAGACGGAATGGCAGGCGCTGCACAAGCACGGCGGCCTCGGTGGCGATCCGATTAGGCGGCGGGCGCTCGTGTCGCACATCGTCACCTACACGCTCGCCTACGTGCCGGCGCTCATCTGGCTGTGGAGCAGCGCGGGCGCGGGCGTCTTCGGGATCGCGGCTCTGATCGCCCTTCCCCACCTCATCCAGGACGACGGGCGGCTGCTCGCGAGATACGCGCAGGCGGTCAAGGGCGCAGATCTGAACGCCAACCCCGGGTTGGCCATCTCGCTGGATCAGTCGTTTCACCTGCTGGCGCTGTTCCTGCTAGCGCTCCTGGTCGGCAACTGACCGGCGTCGTACGCCGTGGCAAGGCTGGTCTAGCTCGAGGGCGGCAGCGTGATCCGCCAGGAGCCCGACTCGAAGCCGAGTCGCACTGGCTCCGCCAGCCCTTCGAGAAAGATCTTTGCCTCCCGCGTATCGAAGTCCACCTCCAGTTGCAGTCGCAGCTGACCAGCGGTGGAGGCTTCGGCCTGGCCGGCGGGGGAGCCGGACGCCCCCTCGGACTGTTGCAGTCCCTCGAGCGCGGGCTTCAGAGCTTCGAGCGCGGGGGCGAGGCCCTCGAGCGCGGGAGTCAGTTCCTCGAGCGCGGGCGCAAGCCCGATGAACGCTCCTGCTTCGGGTTCGGCTCCCGGCTCTTCCGGCGTCGGGGCCGCGACGACCGAGCCGGGGTCAGGAGCTTCGGAGGTGGCCGAGTCGTCTGAGGGCGCGGACGCGTCGGACGCGGCGGCCTCGGCGGTCGGGTCAGTGGCGGGCTCACCGGGGGTAACTCCCGGAACCACGGTCTGCTGGGGTGCGGACGGGGCTTCGGCGCCCTGATCGGCGGCCACGGCCGGCAGCTCGCGGACCACCAAAGTGGTCGCGCCGAGCTCGATCGTGTCTCCCTCCCTGAGCGTCTGCGGGCCTGACAGTCGCAGGCCGTTCACAAACGTTCCGTTGGTGGAGCCGAGGTCCTCGACGGCGCAGAAGCCGCTGTCTTCCACGGTCACGCGCGCATGTGAACGGGAGATCTCCGGATCGTCGGCGAGGCGCCCGGCACCCTCGGCGTGACGACCCATCAGCAACTCGTTCTCCACGAGGATCGACATCCCGGTGGCGTTGCCGGCGACCACCTCGAGCCGTGCGCTAGCAGGAGCCATGGCGCGGACTGTATCGCTCCCCCTGCGGGCCGTGCCAAAAAACACTGTTGCACTGTGAGCGCGGCGACGATAGGGTGCGCACGACATGGTGAGTCTGCGGGTGCGCAGCGGACCTCTTACCGGGGAAAATATTGAGATAAAAGGCGAGCTCGTCATCGGGCGAGAGAACGCCGACCTGGTAATCGAGGACCCAGAAATTTCACGGCGGCACGCCGTGGTGCGTCGCCTTGACCGAGGGCTCGAGGTCGAGGACCTCGGATCGTCGAACGGGACGTACGTCGACGGGGTGCGGATCGAGGCACCGACGGTCGTCGGCGGCGGTGCCGAGCTGAAGCTCGGGACCAGCGTGCTCGTCGTCGAGGGTGTGCTCGGAGCCCAGGCGACTCGGGTTAACGCGCCGATCTCCGATCCGCAGAGCACGAAGATCGCCGATCCCCAGGCCACCGTGGCCCGGAGCGCTCCCGCCGACCTTCAGGCCACGGCTGCCCGCCAGGTGCCGGCCGATCTTCAGGCGACGGTGAGCGGGAAGGCTGCGGCTGATTTCCAGCCCACGGCGCCTCGCGCCATTCCCGCCACCGACGGGCCACCGGCGCAGGCCCCCGCCGCGCCACTTGCGCCTCCCACCGAGAGCTCGCAGCCTGTACAACAGGTCGGGGTCTTCGCCCCGCCGAGCCAAAAGCGCACGCGCGGGTTGGCGAGTCGCTCGTGGATCCCAGTCGTGCTGTCGTTCGGCACTGTGATCCTGGTCGCGATCGCGCTCGTGATCTACTTCGCGTCACGCTGACGGCCCCCGTCACGCTGACGGCCCCCGCATACTTGCGACG
>JBAPXO010000053.1:0-10692 GCA_049284255.1 Solirubrobacteraceae bacterium
GGTCTACTCGATCGGACTGCACCGTCAGGTCCCCGAGGGGCTGCGTCGCCTGCATCCCAAGTTCCGCACCCCGTGGATCGGGATCATCGTCTTCGGCGGGATCGCCTGCCTGACCATCATCCCCGGCCAGGCCACGTTCCTGGGCAACATGTACGCCTTCGGGGCGATGCTGTCGTTCACGATCGCCCACCTCGCGGTGATCCGCCTGCGCCTCAAGGAGCCCGGGCGCGAGCGCCCTTACCGAGGGCCGGGCACGCTGAAGATCGCCGGCCGCAAGCTTCCTCTGTTCGCGATCCTCGGGGGCCTGGGGACGGGACTGGCCTGGGTCACGGTGACCGTATTGCATCTGGCCGTGGCCGCCGCGGGGGTGGGCTGGCTGCTCGTCGGGATCCTGATCTACGTGATCTATCGCCGGCGCCAGGGGCTCGACCTCACGACCACCACGAAGGTCACGGTCGTCGGCCCCGCGGCCGAATCAGAGGCCGAGTACGACTCGGTCGTCGTCGCCTTCGACGGGAACGGCTACGTCCCTGAGGTGATGGCCACGGCCGCGCGGCTGGCCGCTCGCCGCCGGAGTGGCCTCCACGTTCTGGTGACGATCGCCGTGCCCGCCAGCAGCCCGATCGATGCGCAGATGCCCGAGCAGGAGGCGGCCGCCCAGTCGATCATCGAGGAGGCCAAGGTGCAGGCCGGGCGGCGCGTCTCGGGTCACTGGGACAAGGTCAGGGCCGGTCAGACGGGTCGCCGGATCGTCGACGAGGCCCGCGCCGTCCACGCCGAGGCGATCGTGATGCCGATGTCGCGCTCCGGCGGCGGCTTCGCCCGCGCGCTCGAGACCGTGCTGCGCGAGCGTCCGTGCCGCGTGATCATCGAGTCGACGCCCGACGCCGCGCAACGACGGCCGAAGGCGGCGGCATGATGGGTCAGAACGCGATGTCGATCGGCCTCCCCGATGTCGAGCACTAACACCGGCTCTCGCCCCGGCCGCACGGGCTGGCCGGCGGCGCTCCAGACCCGCGTCCGGCCCGTGCCCCTCCAGCGAGGCGTCCTGCTCGCCACGGGAGGGGAAGTCGTGATTGCGGTCGCGGCCGCGTCGGTGGTCGTCGCGTTTCTGCAGTCGGCGGCGCCGCCGGCCGGGTTGGGCGCCATCTATCTCCTGGCGGTCCTCGAGGTGGCCGTGCGGCGAGGCGAGATTGCCGCGCTGGTGACGGCCATTCTCGGCGTCCTCACGCTCAACTACCTGTTCATCACTCCCCGTCACCGTCTGGCGATCGCCCACAGCCAGGATCTGATCGAGCTGATCGTGTTCCTGATCGCCGCGATCGTCGTCGGCCGCCTGGCCGAGATCGGTCGTGCCCGAGCGGCCGAGGCCGAGAGCCGGGCGAAGGTCGCCGTGGCGCGCGAGCGTGAGTCAAAGCTCCTCGCCGAGGCAGCGTCGGCCGTCGTCGCCGGCCGAGGCTTCTCGGCCCAGCGCGCGAGCATCGAGTCCCGGGTGGCCGTGGCGACGGGATCGAGCCACGCCCGTGTCGTCGCCGAGCCCGTGCCCTCCCCGCGGGAAGATGAGCTGACGGTGCGGCTCAAGACCCAGGCCCGGGTCTGGCTCTATGTCTCCTCAGACACCTCGTGGAGCATGGAGGAGCTGGAGCGGATCTCCGAGCCGCTGGGCAAGCTCATTGATGTGGCGCTCGAGCGCGAGCGCCTGGCCGACCAGGCCGCCGAGAGCGAGGCGGCGCAGCGCACCGACACCATGCGGACCGCCGTCCTGCATGCGATCTCCCATGATCTGCGCACCCCCCTGACCGCCATCACCACCGCCGCGTCCGCGCTGCGGGCTCCCGGAGTGACGGCCACCGATCGCTCGGAGCTGATCGAGGTGATCGACGGCGAGGGAATCCGCCTGGCCAAGCTCGTCGACGACCTTCTCGACCTGTCGAAGATCCAGGCCGGCGCGGTCCTGCCCCGGTCTGACTGGTGTGACCTGCGAGACGTCGTGGCCTCGGCGGTGGCCCACGTCCCTTCAGGGCATGCGATTGAGTTCGCGCTGCCGGTCGATCTCCCGCTGGTCAGAGCGGACGCCGCCCAGCTTGAGCGGGTGTTCTCCAACCTGCTCGAGAACGCCGTCAAGTTTTCCCCCGACCAGGCGCCCGTGCGGGTGAGCGGCGGGGCCTCGGGCGGTCGCGTGACCGTGCGGGTGACCGATCAGGGGCGTGGGATCGCCAGCCAGCACCGCGCCCGGGTGTTCGAGCCGTTCTTCCGCGGGCGAGGCGACGCCGGAACCGGATCAGGACTCGGCCTGGCCATCTGCCGTGGCTTCGTCGAGGCCAACGGCGGCCGGATCCTGCTCCAGAGCGGCGTCGAGAAGGGAACGTCGTTTGCCGTTAGCTTCCCCGTCGCCCCGGAGCCCGCGACGCTGACATGAGCTCGGGGGGAGGAGCTCGCGTGCTGGTGGTCGACGACGAGCCCCAGATCGTGCGCGGGCTGAAGATCATCCTGCGCTCGGCGGGCTACGCCGTCGAGGCCGCCGAGACCAAGGCTCAGGCCCTGGCCGCGCTCGGGTCCCGGCCGCCCGATGCCCTCGTCCTCGACCTCGTCCTGCCCGATGGGGGCGGGGTCGAGGTGTGTGAAGAGGTCCGGCGGTTCAGCGGGCTGCCGATCCTCGTCCTCTCGGCGGTCGGCGACGAGCGCGAAAAGGTACGGGCGCTCGACGCGGGGGCCGACGACTACATCACCAAGCCGTTCGGAACCGACGAGTTGCTGGCCCGCCTGCGGGCGATTCTCCGCCGCGCCGGCGATTCCGGATCGGGCTCGCAGCTGACGATCGGCGGCCTGACGATCGACGTCCTCGACCGCCGCGTGACCCGCGACGATGTGGAGGTTCACCTCACTCCGATCGAGTTCGACATCATCAGCATGCTCGCTCAGCACCGCGGTCGCCTGATCACCCAGCGCCAGCTCCTCCAGGACGTCTGGGGTCCGGAATACGGCCAGGAAACCCATTACCTGCGCGTCCACATCGCTCACATCCGCGCCAAGCTCGAGCCCGATCCCACGCGCCCGCAGTACCTGATCACCGAGCCGGGGGTGGGCTACCGGCTGCGCGATCCCGCCGACCAGTAGACGGCGGGACTCAGGTTCCCCCGTAGGAGCTGGGCGGGGCCGAGGCGGTACGGGTGCCGGCGATCTGCGCCAGGAGTGCGGGGCCGCTGGTGCCGCCGAGCACGCGCAGGCGGGGCAACGTGTAGGGATCGCTGGACGGGCTGGCCCAACCCGGGACGACGGTCGTTGAGCCCACGAAGCCGGCGGCGCGGACGGCGCTGATCACGGTGGCGTTGTAGTGCCCCGACGGGTAGCAGAACCAGTTGACGGGGACGCCGTAACGGCGCTGGAGGAGCTGGCGCGCGGTCGTCACCTGGTAATGCAGCTGCGAGGCGTCGAGCGAGATCAGGTCGGCATGGCTGATGCCCTGGGTGTCGAGCTCCCAGCCGGAGTTGACCATCGCTCGGACCTCCGCGGGGGTGAGGCCGCCCTGGGAGGGGGGCAGGCCGCTGAGCTGGATGTTCTCGTCGGCGACCCAGCCCATGCGCTTGAGCACCGGCAGCGCGTTGGCGTATTGGGAGTGGTAGCCGTTGTCGAAGGTGAGAACGATCGGCTTGCCAGGCGGGAGCTTGGCGCCGTGCATCCAGTTGGCGCGCAGCTGATCAAGGGTGACGGCAGTCCATCCGGCGGCCTTGAGCGCCTGCATCTGCTGCGCGAACTCAGGCGCCGGAACGTAGAGCCCTGGGAAGGGGGCGCCGGTCGGTGGGGGAGCGATCACGTGATACATGAGCACCGGCACAGCCGCGCGCCCGGGGGTACCGGTCGCCGCGCCGAGCGCCGCCGCCGTCGAGCCGCCGCGGGCATGGTGAGAGAGCGCGGCGGCATGACGGTGGGCATGACCCCGCACCGCCGCCTGCCGGACCGTGCCGTGATCGGAAGGTGAGCTGCTCGAAGAGGAGGCGAGCACCACAATCACGGGGATCGCGACGATCACCGCAACGAGCGCGAGCACGGCGCCCACACGTCGCCTGGCCTTGCGCCGCTGGCGTGCGCGCGCACGCTCTGCCCGCCGCCTGTCCAGTTGATCGGCTTGCATCGCTGACCGAGCGTATCCACTGCCACGGCGCCGCGGCCGGGCGGCGGGAGCAGAGACTTTTTAGAAGGACTCGGACGGGGCGAAGCGAATCGCACCACCATGCTGCTCAAACATCGCCCGCCGGGCATCGACTCGGCCTCCGTGACCCTCGCGCCCGGGCTCGAACACCTAGAACGCACCGCGGTGTCGGTGCTGCGGTGGCTCAATGCCAACAAGGTCGACTTCGTCGTCGTCGGTCCGGTGGCCCACGCCATCCGCGGCGACACCAGCGCCAAGGGGCCGGTGGCGATCGTGCCCGCTCCTTACAGCCGCAACTACGACCGGCTGACCGCAGCGCTGATCGCCGTCCACGCCGGCCTGCGCAGCGACCGTCAGAACTTCGGAGGGGCTGACAAGGACGGCGCGGTGGCGGTCAAGCTGACGGCGGAAAAGCTTGCTCGCGGACGCCGTTGGATGTTTCGCTTCGGCACCTACGACCTCGATGTCGAAGGTGCCGGGAGCCGGGCCGCGGGTGCGCGTCACCCTCACGGGCAATCCGAGGACTCCCAGGCCAGCGCGCCCCGCTACCAGGAACTGCTCTATGAGGCGGGACGGATCGAACTTGGCGAGGGGATCAGGGTCGAGGTCGCCTCTCCCGAGGACCTCGAGCATTTCTCCCATGTCCGGCGCACCGGCACCGCGCCCGAGTTCCGGGTGATGCGTAACTCCGAGCCCAGCTCCGAGGCGACGCCCGACACCGAGCAGCCTCGTACCGGACAGGGCCGCTCCGACTCATCTGACTCTTAGCCTCGCTTAGAGAGGCAAGAGGGACGTGGGCTAGCCTCAGCCCATGCCCAGACGCGCCCGGATCGCCCTGATCGGCGCGGTCATCGGGACCGCGCTCCTCGTGCTCACGTGGTTTCTGGCCCACTACGTGGGCGTCGTCAAGCGCGCCGACGTCTCGATCCTGCGGGGCTTCGTCGAGCTCCACCGGCCGCGCCTGGACAGTGTGACCAGGTTCATCGCGGATCTCTGCAACCCCGAGTCCTACGTGGTGCTGGCCGCGATCCCCGTGGTGGTCGCGCTGCTGCGCGGGCGACCGCGGGTGGCGGTGACCTTGGCGCTGATCATCCTGGCCGCCAACGAGACCACCCAGCTGCTCAAGCCCGTGCTCGCCGGCCCGCGGCTGCCCGTGAACTTCGCCTACCTCAGCGCCGCCACCTGGCCCAGTGGCCATGCCACCGCGGCGATGTCACTCGCGCTGTGCTCGGTGATCGCCGCTCCCGCCCGCCGCCGGCCATTGGTGGCCGCGGTCATGGCCGCGTTCGCGATCGCCGTCTGCTACTCGTTTCTCGAGCTTGGCTGGCACTTTCCCAGCGACGTGCTCGGGGGCTTTGAGGTCGCGGCGGTGTGGACGCTGCTCGGGGTGGCCGCGCTGTCGCTCTATGAGGCTCGGCGCGTGGGACGTCCGGCCCAGGTCGCCAGTGAGCGGACAATCGCCTTCTCCCTCGGAGAGGCGCTTGCCCCGGCGGCCGCGATCCTGGCCGCCGCGCTCGGCTTCGCCGGCCTGATCCTGCTCGTCCGCCCGCATGAGGTGCTCGACTACGCCCGCGCACATGAGACCTTCGTCGTCGGCGCTGCGGGGATCGGGGTGCTCGGGTTGACGCTCGCCTCGGGCTTGATGCTGATGCTGCGCCGCGGCTGAGCCGCTCAGGGGAGCGGCGAGGAGAGGCGCAGGGCGACCATCCAGGCAAACCGCCGCAGCGGGGTGCGCAGCGCAACCTCATCGACGGCGTCCAGGCGGCCTAGGAGATCGTTGAAGCGTCGCCGGTTGCGCAGCGGCAGGGCAAGCAGCCCGAAGAGGTGGAAGTAGGTCGCCTCGACCTGTCCAAAACGTCGTCGGATCAGGTCCATGTCGCTCATCAGCAGCGGATGCTCGTCGACGGTCCGCTGCTCGGGAGTCCGGCGGCGATACAGGTTGATCGCCGGGTTATGGCCCATGGGCTCGACGAATACGGCGGTCGCCTCGGGCGTCATCACCCGGGCGACCTCGGCCAGCGAGGCCTCAATGTCGAGGTGATGGATCACCCCGAGTCCACAGACGAAGTCAAAGCTCCGGGACTCGAGGTCGAGGTGCTCGGCGTCCATGACGCGAAAATCGATCAGGTCCTGGACCCCGTCGGCGACGGCTCGCGCGCGGGCGGTCTCGATGGCCACGGGCGAGAGATCGATGGCCGTGACACGGTTCCCGTTGCCGGCGGCGTGAAGGGCGACGTAGGCACCGCTGCCGCAGCCGTAATCCAGCACCCTGGCCTCCGGGGACAGCTCGTCCAGTGCAGCACGGAAGTAGCCGTCGCTGGCGTGGTTGATGGCGTAGAAGCGATCTGCGGGCCGTACCCCGTCGGCGTCGGCAAACCGCGTGTCGTGAAACTCGCGCTCACGCGCCAGGCGGTCGTCGGTCACGGCGCCAGGATATCCGGGGTCAGCGAAAGCGGCCGGGCTCCCACAGCGGCTCCTGGCCGCCGTTGGCACCGCGGCTGAGGATGAAGAGCAGATCGGAGAGGCGGTTGAGGTAGCGCACGACCTCGGGGCTGCACTCCTCCCCGCAGGTGATCGCGGCCCGCTCGGCGCGCCGGCAGACCGTCCGGCAGATGTGAAGCTGGGCGGCCGCCGGGGAGCCGCCGGGGAGCACGAAGGACTTCAGCGGCTCAAGCGTGGCGTTGACCTCGTCGCAGCGCTCCTCGAGCCATTTGGTCTGCTCAGGAATGACGCGCAGGCGCTCGCGTTCGGGATCCTCGGGGGCGGCTATATCGGCGCCGACGTCGAAGAGGTCGTTTTGGACGTGGCCCAACCACTCGCCGTAGGGCTCGGGGAGGCCCGGCGTGGTGAGGGCCAGCCCGACGTGGGCGTTGAGCTCGTCCACGGTTCCGTAGGCCTCGATCCGCGGATGGGTCTTGGCGACCCGGCTCATGTCACCAAGATGGGTCTCGCCCGAGTCCCCGAGACGGGTGTAGATGCGAGTGAGGTTGACGGTCATGGCTCCGGGTCGAGTTTACGGACGCGGGCAGCCGGACACCGGCTCATCGCGGGAGCGCTACGATCTGGCGCGTTCAACGGTCGGTGGCGATGGGAAGCCGGTGCGAATCCGGCGCGGACCCGCCACTGTGACCGGGGAAGTTGGCCACAGCGAAGCCACTGGCGCGGCACACCGCCGGCCGGGAAGGCGTGGTCGATAGGCCCGGGAGCCAGGAGACCAGCCTCCGACCACAAGCCAACACAGCCCTCGTGGAAAGGGGTGGCCTCATGCCCACCAGACGTACTCTCGCCCTCGGCGGCGCGCTGCTCGCGCTCTGCCTCGTCTTTGCCTCAGCCGCGCTGGCGGCCGGCACCAAGGTCTCGGTTCGCGTCGAGGGGGTCAAGCGCACGCTGCTGTCGACGACCTCCGTGACGACCCATTCCGGGTCGATCACCAAGGACGGTACCCCCGCCGGCATCTGCCCCTCGAGCTCGGCCGCCGGCGCGCTCGACATCGCCACCAAGCACCGCTGGGGTGGGACCTTCGACACCAAGTTCCAGGAGCTCGAACTGACCACGATCCTCGGTGAGAGCTGGCCTTTCACGCAGGACAAGTACTACTGGGGGATCTGGGTCAACAATCGCTACGCGAGCGCCGGGATGTGTCAGATCACTCCGCACAAGGGCGACCGGATCCTGTTTGCCGTCGACTCCGACACCACCCACGAGCATCCGCTCGGGCTCAGCGCTCCGGCCAGGGCGACGCGCGGCAAGGCCTTCAAGGTCAAGGTCGTCTCCTACTCCGATGCCGGCAAGGCCACCCCGCTGGCGGGTGCCTCGATCAAGGGCGTGAGCGGAACGACTGACAACCGCGGCGCCCTCACTGTCACCGACACGCACGCCGGCAAGCTGCGTCTCCAGGCCTCCGCCAAGAGCCACATCCGCTCGGCCACGGAGACGGTCACCGTCAAGGCCTGATGCCATGACGCGCCGGGTCAAGATCGCGCTCGCCGCGCTCGCCGCCGTACTGGTGTGCGGCGGGTGCGGTCTGGGCCCGGGAAGCGGAACCGGCGACGTTCAGCTCACGATCACCCGCGGCTTCGGAAGCCACCAGGTAGGCGGGCAGACCGCGTCCAAGGTCCCGGGGTCAGAGACCGTGATGCGGATGCTGCAGCGGTCTTTTCACGTGGGCACGCGCTACGGAGGCGGCTTCGTGGAGTCGATCGACGGTCTCTCGGGGACCAGCGATCACACCGACTGGTTCTATTACGTAAACGGCGTTGAGGCCAAGCAGGGCGCGGCGACGACCGGGGTCCATCACGGCGATCGGATCTGGTGGGACCTGCACGACTGGAGCGCCACAAACTCGATCCCCGCCGTCGTCGGCTCCTACCCCGAGCCGTTTGTCAACGGAATCGACGGCAAGCGGTTGCCGACGACGCTCGAGTGCGCCAGCGACGTCGGCGCGGCCTGCAAGACGGTCACCGCGGCGCTCAACTCCGCCAAGGTCCCCGTCGCCAGCCAGCTGATCGGCACCGGCTCGGGGCCGGACACGCTGGGAATCGTCGTCGGCACCTGGAACGAGGTACGACCCGAGGTCGCCGCCGAGCTCCTCGCCCACGGCCCGGGGGCCAGCGGGGTCTACGCCCACTTCATCCAGGGTGGCGCGGGGCTGGCCCTCGAGGACCCCCAGGGTCAGGTCGTGCGCACCCTCGGGGCGGGCGCGGGCCTGGTCGCCGCCACCGCCGACTCGTCCTCGGCCCCCACCTGGCTGATCACCGGCACCGATGCCGCCGGGGTGAGCGCCGCCGCCCGGGCGCTGACCCCTCAGGCCCTGCACGATCACTTCGCCCTCGCCGTCGAGGGTGACCAGCGCTTCCCCGTTCCGCTGAGCGCGCGATGATCTACCGGCGCCGGGCCAGCCCTCTGCACAGCGCCCGCGCCGCCGCCGGATGTGCCTACTGCCTGTCGCTGGCGATCGCCGCGCTGGTCCTCTCCAATCCGATTGCCCTGACCGCCGTGGCCGCGGCCGTGATCGCCGCCGGGGCCGCGGCCGGGGTCGGGCGTCAGTTGAGCCGCGCTGCCCTGTTCGCGCTGCCGATGGCGGTGGCGATTGCCGCGATAAACGCGCTCGTGACCCGCGACGGCCTGACCGTGATCATCCGTCTGGGCGACCTGCCGGTGCTCGGTCAGACCGACATCACCCTTGAGGCGACCGTCTACGGCGCCATCCTCGGCCTCCGAGCGGCGATCCTGATCCTCTGCGGCGTCCTCTACACCACGGCCGTCGATCCCGACGAGGTTCTGCGGCTGTTTCGCCGGCTGTCGTTTCGCTCGGCGCTGAGCGCGAGCCTCGCGACCCGGATGCTGCCGGTGCTGATCCGGGACAGCCACCGGCTCGCCGACGCTCAGCGCTGCCGACCGGGGCCGCCGCCGTCGCGGCTGACCCTGATGCGCGCCGTCTGCAATGGGGTGCTCGACCGGGCGCTGGACGTGGCCGCGGCGCTCGAGGTCCGCGGTTACGGCGCCGCCCGCCGTCCGCCGCGGATGCGGGCGCCGTACTCGCGTCATGACCTCGCGTTCGTGGCTTCCGCGGTGGCCGTGGTCGCGATCTCCGTCGTCGCCCGTGGGCACGGCATCGCGTCGTTTACCGCCTACCCGTCCCTGCAGTCCGCTTCGGGGGTGGGGGTGGCCGCCGTCAGCGTCGCGCTGGTGGCCGTGGCGCTCGCGCCGTTTGCCGATCGGCGAGGTCTGCGCTAGTGGCCGTCATCTCCCTTCAGGAGGTCTCGTACACCTACCCGGGCGCGGAGCGTCCAGCCCTGCGCGACGTCTCGCTGGAGATCACGCCCGGGGAGCTGGTGGTCGTCGCCGGGGCTTCGGGATCGGGAAAGTCGACGCTGCTGCGCGCGATCAGCGGGCTTGTGCCCCATTTTCACGGCGGCGCGTTCGGGGGGGCGGTATGCGTGGGTGGACTGGACACCCGAGCTCACGGTCCCGGGGAGCTGGCCACCGTCGTCGGCACCCTGTTCCAGGACCCCGAGACCCAGGTGGTGATGGGAACGGTGCGCGCCGAGCTTGCCTTCGGTCTCGAGAACCGGGGACTGCCGCAGGCCGCGGTCGCACGCGGGGTGGAGGAGGCGGCGCTCGCGCTCGGGATCGCCCACCTGCTCGATCGTTCCACGGCCGAGCTCTCCGGGGGTGAGCTCCAGCGCGTCGCCCTCGGGGCGGCCCTGGCCGGACGGCCTCCCGTGGTCGTCCTCGACGAGCCGACCTCACAGCTTGATCCGGTCGCCGGCGACGAGCTGATCGGCCTGCTGCGCCGCGCCAACGAGGACTCCGACACCGCCATCGTCCTCGCCGAGCACCGGCTGGAGCGCTGCCTGGGCGCGGCCGATCGAGTGCTGGCGCTGCAGGCCGGGGAAATCGTCTGCGACGCCCCGCCCGATGAATTTCTGGTGTGGGCGGGGCGCCAAGCCGTGCGGCTGCAGACGCCCGGGGCAAAGCTTCTGGCCGGGCTCGGGCTGGCTCCCGCCCCCGGCGTCAAACGCGCCCGCGCGGCACTGCGC
>JBAPXO010000054.1:0-13120 GCA_049284255.1 Solirubrobacteraceae bacterium
GCGGAGATCTTCAGCGTCTCGAAGGTCAGATGGGTGAGCGTGGGCAGCCCCGAATAGCCAGGGATCGAGCCGTTATTGCCGATGAACTTGAAGGCCTGTGTGAAGTTGTTCATCAGGCGCGCGTCCAGGGCGTCAGGAGGCGCTGAACCACGACCAGCAGCCCGTCGGCGAGGAGGGCGAGGAGCACAGCCAGCGCCCCCGCCGAGATCAGCTCGGTCTTGAAGACATTGTCGGAAATGGCGTTGAGAATCGGGACGCCCAGCCCCTGGTTATCGACCAGGGAGGCCACGGTGGCCAGCGAGATCACCGTCACGGTGGCGATCCGCACACCGGCGATGATCGCCGGGAGCGCCAGCGGCAGCTCGACGCGGAGCAGCACCTGGTTGGGGCCGAGCCCCATGCCGGCGGCGGCGTCGCGAACCTCGCTGGGCACGTCCCTCAAACCGGTGAGCGTGTTGCGGAACATGATCAGCAGCGTGTAGGAGACGAGCGCAACCTCGGCCGTGGTCGCGCTCAGCCCGAAGCCGGGAACCCCCTGGAGCAGCTCGAACAGCGCCAGCGACGGAATCGTGTAGAGGATCGAGGTGACGATCAGCACCGGCCGCTCAAACCAGTTGCGCCGGTAGGCGATCAGCGCCAGGCTGGTCGAGATCAGGAACCCGATCGCGACCGCGATGAGGGTGAGCACGACGTGCTGGCGCAGCGCCGGCCAGAGCACTGGGCTCCAGTTCTTGGAAAACCAGTTGGAGCAGAACAGCCGGTTCGCGCGCTCGCAGGCAAACGATGACGACCCTCCGCCAAAGGTCGGGATAACCGGCCCGGCCGCCAAGATGTTCAAGCGCCGGCCCCGCCCTCGGGTTCGTGTCCGGCGAGCTGGCCGTCCCCGAGGACCCCGCCGAGGAGCTCCAGCGTGACCAGGCCGGCCACTTTGTCGTCACCGTCTACCACCGTCAGGGGCTCGCCGCCGGCCGCCAGCAGCTGCGAGAGGGCGTCGCGAACGGTGGCTTTCAGCGCCACACGGTTAGCGCCCGGCCGCAGTCCATTGGGAGCGATCAGGTCGACATCGGCCAGCGTCGAGAGGCCGAGGCGCTTGAGCGCGCGGTCGGCGCCCACGAACTCGGCGACGAAGTCGTCGGTGGGGTTGGTGAGGATCTCCTTGGGAGAGCCGTACTGAGCCAACTTCCCCCCCTGGCGCAGGATCGCGATCTTGTCGCCCATCTTGATCGCCTCGTCGATGTCGTGGGTCACGAACACCACGGTCTTGCGTACCTGGCCCTGGAGCCGCAAAAACTCGTCCTGCAGCCGGGACCTGGTGATGGGGTCGATCGCCCCGAAGGGCTCATCCATCAACATCAGCGGCGGGTCGGCGGCAAGGGCGCGGGCAACCCCGACACGCTGGCGTTGGCCGCCGGAGAGCTGGGCCGGGTAGCGCGGGCCTATCTCATCAGGGTCCATCCCGATCAGGGTCAGCAGCTCCTTGATCCGGTCGTCGATGCGCTTGTGGTCCCAGCCGAGCAGCCGGGGGACGATGCCGATGTTCTCGGCGACCGTCTGGTGGGGAAAGAGGCCGATCTGCTGGATCACGTAGCCGATCTCGCGTCGCAGCTTGGTGGGATCGCGCTTGAGCACACTCTCGCCGCCCAGCAGAATCTCGCCGCCCGACAGCGGAATCATCCGGTTGATCAGGCGCATCGCCGTCGTCTTGCCCGAGCCCGACGGACCCACGAGCACGCACACCTCCCCTGCGGGGACGCTGAGACTGAGGTCCACGATCGCCGGATCGCGCTGGCCTGGGTAGCGCTTGCTGACGTCGATCAGCTCGAGCGGCGCCGCCTGTGGGAACGACGACGACCCCTCATCTTGGGCAGTGTGTTGGTTTGGCAAGTTAAACCGACCGGTGGTCCTCGTTTAGGTTACCGGTTCGGGCGGCAGCAGTGGTCAGGTGGGCGTCGTCCCGTCGGAGGTGTCGCCCTGCTCTGATCCGGAGAGGCCGCCGGGGACGACCAGCCCCGACTCATAGGCGGCGACGACGAGCTGTGCCCGGTCGCGCGCACTCAGCTTGGCGAACAGGCGCGCCACATGGGTCTTGACCGTCAGGGGCGAGAGCACGAGCTGCGCGGCGATGTCAGAGTTCGAGAGCCCCCGGCCGACCAGGGTCAAGACCTCGCGCTCCCGAGGAGTAACGGGGTCGAGGATTCCCGCCTGCGCGCCCGCTTGGGGGGCGGCCTGTGATCCGGGGCGGCCGGCGACGGGGCCGCCCCCGCTGGCCACGAAGGCCTCGATCAGCCGCCGGGTCAGGCGTGGGGCCAGGAGCGCCTCCCCGGCGGCCGCTACCCGCACGGCGGTAATCAGGTCGACGGGCTCGACGTCCTTGAGCAGGAATCCGGAGGCGCCGGCGCGCAGCGCCCCAAAGACGTACTCGTCGAGCTCGAACGTCGTCAGCACCACCACCTGAGTCTCGGCAAGGTCGGGATCGGCGGTGATCTGCGCCGTCGCCTGGAGACCGTCGAGCCGCGGCATCCGGATGTCCATGAGCACGATCTGCGGGCGGTGGGCGCGGGCCAAGGCGATCGCCCCCTCCCCGTCGGTGGCCTCGGCGACCACGGCGATGTCCTCCTCGGCATCCAGAAGCGCGCGAAACCCGGCGCGCACGAGCGCCTGGTCATCGGCCAGCTCGACGGTGATCACGCCGGCTGCCCGGTTCCCCGGATTACGGGGAGGCTCGCCCGGACGGCGAAGCCGCCGTGCTCCGCGGGTGCCGCCTGGAGCGTGCCTCCGAGGGCGATGGCCCGCTCGCGCATCCCTCTGACGCCATTGCCCCTCCACACGCCGGCGGCGGCCGGACAACCCACGCCGTCGTCGACGACCTCGATCTCCACAGCCCCGTTATCGCGCTGCACCGACACCCGGGCGTGCGCCGCCTCGGCGTGACGAGCAACGTTCGTCAGTGCCTCCTGGACGATCCGGTAGCCGGCGCTCTGCACCGAGGCCGGGAGTTCGCCGACCGGGCCGATGTCGAGCTCGACGGTCACGCCCGCCGAGCGCAGGCCTCCGGTCAGCTGCTCGAGGTCGTGCAGCCCGGCCGCCGGGCCGGTGGGAGCCGACTGTTCGGGATCGCGCAGCACCTCGAGCGTGGTGCGCAGCTCGCTCAGCGCGCCGCCGCTGGTGTCCTTGATGTGGCGCAGGGCATCGTAGGCCTGTCTCGGGTCCCGCTCCAGCAGGTGGGCGGCGACTCCGGCCTGGACGTTGATCGCGGTCATGGCATGGGCGACGACGTCGTGAATCTCGCGGGCGATCCGCAGGCGCTCATCGCCGAGCCGGCGCAGCGTCTCCTGCTCACGAGCGTCGAGCATCCGCAAGGTCGAAAGCCGACGAGACCGCAGGATGTCGCCCGCGGCGATCGCCAGCAGGCAGAGCGCCAGGTTGCGGATCACCAGCGAGGTGAGGTGGGACAGCCCTGAAGCAAACGGCAGGATGCTGATGACCACGCATGGCACCACGGCCAGGCTCATCCATAGCGAGCGTCGCCGATCGCCGTTGAGCGCGAGCTCGAACAGGGCAACCATCGGGATCAGCACCACCGTGTTGCCGGGGTGCAGCAGCCAGAGCGCTAGCAGGATGCCGGCGACCAGCAGCGGCGCCAGCAGGGGGAACGACAGCCGGCGCCGGAGCACGAGCGGCAGGCAGGCCACGACCGCCGCGAGGACGCTGACGACGGTGATCGGCTTGCCGTGGGCTGACAGGGCGGCGTCGATCACGAGGATCGGCGGCAGCACGATCACCGGCAGCCAGTCGATCAATAACCCCGGGGGAGCGGCGCGGCGAGCCACGACCCGATTGATCATACGGCCGCCCTGGGCCGATCAGCCCGGCTGATTGGCGAGCGGGCGGGCGGGTCGCGCCTCGCTGGGAACGATCAGACCATGCAGGCGGCGCACGCTGCGCGGCGACCACCAGTTCCAGCGTCCCAGGAGTGCCATCAGCGAGGGCACGAGCAGCGACCTGACCACGAACGCGTCGAGCAGCACGCCGGTTGCCGTGGCCACTCCGATCTCCTGGATGAACGGGATCGAGCTCGTGCTGAAGGCTCCGATGGCGACGGCCAGGAGGATGGCCGCCGCGGTGATGACCGGACCGGTGGCCCCCAACCCGGCGGCCACGGCCTCGCGATCGCCGACGGGGTGGGCCGGGTCCGATTCTCGGAACTCCTTGATGCGGCCGAGGAGGAATACCCCGTAGTCGGTGGAGAGCGCGAACACCACGGTGGCGGCGACGACGAAGTCGGTCGGCTCGACGCCGCCGTTGGCCGTGTAGCCAAGCAGGTGCTGCAGATGGCCGTGCTGATAGATCAGGACCAGGGGCGTGAGCGACGCGCCGACGGTGAGCGCGTTCATCACGATCGCCTTGAGCGGCAGCACGAATGAGTCGGTCATCAACCACAGGACGATGAACGTGAGCACGACGAGCAGTCCGATGGCCACGGGAAGGTGCGAGGCGATGGCTGCCTGCTGGTCGACGAAGCTCGCGGCATCGCCGGTCACCTTGGTCTCAAACGGCGGGTTCATCGCGCGTACGGCCCGGACGACGCCCTGGGCGGCGTCGCCCGAGGGATCTCCAGAGACGATCGCGTTCACCTGCCAGGTGAGGTGACCGAGATCCTGCGGCGGGGTCACGCGGGCGACTCCCGGCACCCCGGACACCCGCCGAGCGTAGGCCGCCACCGCCGGTGCCGCCGACGACGGCGCGCGGATCGCGACCGTCACCGGGCTACCCCCGGCGCCGCCGAACTCCGTCTGCATGGCGTCGGCGACAGTCCGAGCACTCTCGCTCTTGGGGATCGCAGTCCTGTCGTTGGCTGGTGACCACACCGTGCGCAGTGCCGGCAGAGCCGCGATGACCATGATCAGTCCCGTGACGGCGGCGATCGGTCCCGGCCGCCGCATGACCCAGTGGGCAAAGCGATACCAACGGTCTCCCCCGCCCGCGGGCGCGCGCGTCCGCGCCAACTTGGTTCCCCACAGTCCGAGCAGCGCCGGGGAGACGGTGACGGCTGCGATCGCGGCCACGATGGCCGCGGTGGCGCCGGCGATCCCCATCGACTTCAAGAAGCCCTGCGGGAACAGCGTCAGCGTGCCCAGCGCGCACGCCACGGTCGCCGCCGAGAAAAGCACGGTGCGACCGGCGTGGACCATCGTCTGGCCGAGCGCCGCGGTCGTGTCGGCCTGGTGCGTGAGCTCCTCGCGGTACCGGGTCACCATGAAGAGCGTGTAGTCGATGGCGAGTCCGAGGCCCATGCCGATCACCAGATTGAGCGCGAACACGCTCAGCCCGTAGAGCTGGTTGACGCCGGTCAGCACGAGGAACGATCCGAGCACGTTGACGGTCCCGACCGCCAGCGGCATCAGGGCCGCGCGCCCACCGAAGAACACGAGCGACAGGATGATCAGGATCGGGAAGGCGAGCAGCTCCGCGCGAGCGAGGTCACTGGTCACGGTGTGACTTATCTGCTCATTGGCGACGTCCGTTCCACCGACCGTCACTCCGGGCGTGCCGGCAAAGCGCTTGACGAGGGCCTTGGAAACGGACGTGTCACCCGCGCCGGCCCAGAGCGTCCCCGTGACCAGGATGTGGTGCCCGTCCCGGGCCACGGCAGCCGGGGCCTGTGTGCGGGCCACGCCCGGCACGGCGGCCAGGCGGTCGCGGATCTGCGCGATCTCCGGCGCCGCGGCCCTCGCCCCCCGGGGCGTGTCGACGAGCAAAGCGATCCCCGGGGTCGGCTCCAGGCCCGTTGCCGCCTTGAGCTGGTTCGTGGCCACCTGCGAATCGGCGGCGGCGGGGGCGAAGCCGCCGGTGCTCTTGAGCGCGCCGGCGAGCGGGCCCCCGATCAGTCCGGCGACGATCACGAAGGCGAGCGTGATCCAGAGCACCCGACGCGGATGAGCCCCGATCCGGATCCCCAGCGTGCGCAACATGGCACAAATTGTCCGCGCGGGGTGGCGGTTGCGCAATCGGCCAGCCGGAGTGTCTTTGGGCTGCGCCTACTCCTGGGGATGTACGCCTCTGCGCACCACTCCGGCCGACGCGCAGGTGGCCAGCGCCAGCGGCAGATCGCGCTCGGCCACGCCCGCCAGGTCCGGATGCTCGAGGTCGAGCTCGATGCCGGCGCCCTCGCCGTCGAGCCCGAGGCTGGCGCGCCCGTTGGCGACCATCTGCCCCCACAGGTCGCCGCCGGCGGCGGCCAACAGCGCGTCCCGAGTGTGACCTTCGCGGCGGGCGAGGGTCTCGAGCTCGCGCAACTCCTCGAAGGGGTCGATCCTCACCTGCTCGTCGGTCCCGATCGCCAGGCGCACGCCGGCGTCGCGGTAGCGCAGGCCCGGGAGGTGGCCGTCGCCGAGGTTGCCCTCGGTCGTGGGGCAGGTGACGACGATCGAGTCGGCGGCGGCCAGCAAGTCGATGTCTGGCTGGCGGACATGGATGGCGTGCACGACGCTCGTCCGCGGGCCGAGAAACCCGCAGCGGTGCAGGAGCTCGATCGGCGTACAGCCGTACTCGGCCTCGCACTCCTGCAGCTCGCGGCGCTGTTCGGCGGCGTGGACGTGACGGACCAGGCCGTGGCGCTCGGAGTAAGCGGCGATCGCCTCGATCCAGGTCGCGGGCACCGCGCGGACGCTGTGGGCGGCGACGCCGACGTGCACGCCGGGGCGCTCCCGAGCCCATTCCCGCAGTCCGTCCACACGGTCCAGGAAGGTCTGCACATCCGGGTCACAGAAGCGCACCTGCCCCTCCTCTGCAGGACGTCCGGGGCCCCCGCGGTGGTAGGCGGCGGGTAGGAGCACGATCTGAAGGCCCTGGTCACGAGCGGCCTGCGCGAGCGCGATCGCCATCGCGTTTGGCTCCTCGTAGGGGCGCCCGTCGGGGCGGTGGTGGACGTAGTGAAACTCCCCCACCGCGCCGTAGCCGGCGGCTGCCATCTGGGCGTAGACGCGCTCCCCGACGGCTCGCATCGAGTCGGGATCGTGGCTGAAGGCCAGGCGGTACATCTCGGTCCGCCAGCTCCAGAAGTCCGAATCGGATCCCGGCTCCGGGACTCGCTCGCCGATCCCCCGCAGGTCCAGCTGGAAGGCGTGGCTGTGGGCGTTGGCCATCGCCGGCACCCGGGCGCGGCGCATCATCATCGGGTGAGCCGCGCGGCGGCCGCCTCATCGCGAACGTAGACCGGCTCGCCGGCGACGAATGCGAGCGCCACCGGGTTGTGGCCGAGGCGGTAGGAGATCATCTCCGCCGGCCCGTCGAGGAGCAGCAGATCGGCGCGTTTCCCGACCTCGATCGATCCGCGGTCGTGCTCGAGCCCCAACGTCCAGGCGGCGTTCAGGGTCGCCGCGCCCAGGACCTCGCGCACCTCCCAGCCATACAGCCGCGCCCCCAGGCCCATGACCAGTGGCATCGAGACCACCGGGGCGGTTCCCGGGTTGGCGTCGGTAGCGAGGACGACGATCGCTCCGGCGTCGAGCAGTTCCCGGCCGGGGGCCCGGGACTCGGCCCCCAAGAACTCGGCGGCGGGCAGGAGCACCGCCGCGCAGGGGGCGTGGGCGAGCGGCGCGATGTCAGCGCGATCGATCATCGAGAGGTGGTCGACCGAGCGAGCCCCGGCGGCCAGGGCCACGGGCACCGAGCGGTGGCTGGCGAACTGCTCGACGTGGCAGCGCAGCGCCAGGCCGGCGCCCGCCGCCAGCTCGCCCATGAGCTTAAGATGGCGGTTGGCAAAGGCGATCGACTCGACGAAGATGTCCAGCGCCGAGACCGAGCCCAACTCGATCACTTCGGCCATCATCTCCTCCACCACGTCCATCCAGCTGTCGGCGGTGTATCCGTCGGGAACGGCGTGGGCCAGCAGTGCGGTGGAGAGCGTGGTCTGGACAACCTCGGGCTCGAGCCGGCGGGCGAGCTCGAGAGCCCGGAGCTCACCCTCACGGGAGAGGCCGTAGCCCGACTTGCACTCCAAGGTCGTCGTCCCGCAGGCCAGCATCTCGCCGGCCAGCCCCGTCGCCTGGGCGAGGATCTCATCATCGGGGGTTTGATCCAGCGCTCGCGCCGACGCCTTGATCCCGCCCCCCGCCCGGGCGATCTCCTCGTAGGGCACACCTTGCAGCTTCTGCTCGTACTCGCCGGCGCGCCAGCCCGCGAACGGGAGGTGGGTGTGGCAGTCCACGAACCCCGGGACCAGGGCACAGCCCCCGGCATCGACGGTCAGCTCGGCACGGTGGTCAGCCTCCAGGCCACTGATCCGGCCGTCGGCGACGGCGAGGGCGCCCGGCTCGAGTGTCTGGGCGCGCAGCTCCTCGCCGCGCAGGTGAGACATCCGGTCGCGTGGCGGGCGCAGGATCTGCGCTGCCCCGACAAACGAGACTGAGCCCACGTTCAGCGGACGTCGGGCTCTGGGTCGAGCATCGGCATCTTGATGTTCGCGTCCCGGGCGGCGCTCAGCGCCTCCTCGTAGCCGGCGTCGGCGTGACGCACGATCCCGAGCCCGGGATCGGCGGTCAGCGTCCGGCGGACCCGCTCGGCGGCGGCCGGACTCCCGTCGGCGACCACGACCTGGCCGGCGTGGATCGACTTGCCCATGCCGACGCCACCTCCGTGGTGGATGGAGACCCAGCTCGCGCCGCAGGCCGTCATCAGCATCGCATTGAGCAACGGCCAGTCAGCGACGGCGTCGGTGCCGTCACGCATATCCTCGGTCTCCCGCTCAGGCGAGGCCACCGAGCCGCAGTCCAGATGATCGCGGCCGATCACGATCGGGCCCTTGAGCTCCCCGCTCGCGACCATCTCGTTGAACCGCACTCCGGCGCGGTCGCGCTCTCCGTAGCCCAGCCAGCAGATCCGGGCCGGCAGGCCCTGGAAACGGACGCGCTCGGAGGCGAGCTCGATCCAGCGCACGATGTGCGGCTGGTCCCCGAAGAGCTCGAGGATCGCCTGATCTGTGGCGTGGATATCGGCGGGGTCACCCGAAAGCGCGACCCAGCGAAACGGGCCCTTGCCCTCGCAGAACAGCGGCCGGATGTAGGCGGGCACGAACCCGGGGTAGGAGAAGGCGTCGGCGTCCCCGTGCTCTGAGGCCAGTCCACGGAGCGCGTTGCCGTAGTCAAAGGCTTCCGAGCCCGCCTGCGCCAAGGCGCGGATCGCTCCCACGTGAGCCACGGCGCTCTCCCCCACGCGGCGGAGATAGTCGTCGGGATCCGAGCGTCGCAGCGCCTGCGCCTGCTCGACGGTCAACCCCGCGGGGACGTAGCCGTTGAGCGGGTCGTGGGCGCTCGTCTGGTCGGTCACGACATCGACCGGCACGTCTCGGCGGACGAGCTCGGGCAGGATCTCGGCGGCGTTTCCGGCCAGTCCGATCGAGAGGGCGCGCCGTGCCTGTGTCGCCTCCTTGACCCGGGCCAGCGCGTCGTCGAGGTCGGCGGCGCGCTCATCCAGGTAGCCGGTTTGGATGCGACGCTCGATGCGCTGCAGGTCGACCTCCACACACAGGGCGACGCCGCCGAGCATGGTGATCGCCAACGGCTGGGCGCCCCCCATCCCGCCGAGGCCAGCCGTGACCACGACGCGCCCGCGCAGCGTGCCGTCGAAGCGCTTGCGGGCGGCGGCGGCGAACGTCTCGTAGGTGCCCTGGAGAATGCCCTGGCTGCCGATGTAGATCCAGGAGCCTGCCGTCATCTGCCCGTACATCATCAGCCCGGCGGCGTCGAGCTCGCGGAACTTCTCCCATGTCGCCCACTGGGGCACGAGATTGGAATTGGCAAGCAGGACGCGGGGCGCCCGGTCATGGGTCTCGAACACTGCCACCGGCTTGCCCGACTGCACCAGCAGCGTCTCGTCGCCACGCAGGCGCCGGAGCTCGCGCTCGATCGTGTGGTAGCTGGACCAGTTGCGGGCCGCCTTGCCGATCCCGCCGTAGACGACGAGCTCAGCCGGGTTCTCGGCGACGTCGGGGTGCAGGTTGTTGTGGAGCATCCGCAGCGCCGCCTCCTGGGGCCAGCCCTGACAGCTCATCCCGTCGTGGACGTCGACGCTCATGCCAGGCAAGCTACCTGGCCCGCGGTCATACAGTCACTCGTGATGTCTCCCTCATCCCTGAGCGCACGCACGACAGCGCCCGCGCCGGTCGTGCTCGACGGCGCCACCCTGACCCCCAAGGCAGTGGCGCGAATCGCGCGCGACGGGGCGCGAGCCCGCCTTCACGACCGTGCTCGGGAGCGCAACGATCGTGCCCGGGCGGCGATCGAGGTCCTGCTGGCGCGGGGCGACGAGCTCTACGGCGTGACCACCGGCGTGGGAGCGCTGCGCGACTACCACGTCCGCGCCGGCGAGCGCGAGCGCTATTCGCTGAGCCTCCTGCGCAGTCACGCCTGTGGCGCCGGCAATCCCCTGCCGGTTCATGTGGTGCGGGCCGCGATGGCGATTCGTGCCAATCAGATCGGAGCCGGCGGGGCCGGGGTGTCCGCCGAGCTGCTGCAGGCACTCGTACAAGCGCTCAACGCCGGCCTCTCGCCGTTCACCCGGGAGATCGGCTCCCTGGGAACCGGCGACTTAACGAATCTCGCCGACATCGCCCTGGCCCTGGTGGGCGAGGGGCAGGTTTGGCGGGGAGACGAGCTCATCGATGCCGGGACGGCGCTGGCCGACGCCGGGATCGCCCCCGGCCATCTCGGGCCGCGAGACGGCCTGGCCTTCATGAGCTCCAACGCGGTCAGCGTCGGCCGGGCGGCCCTGCTCGTCGTCGACGCCCGCCGCCTGCTCGATGCCTGGCTGTCGGTGGCCGGGCTCTCATTCGAGGCCGCGGCCGCCGACCCGGTCGCCCTGGACCCGCGGATCCACTCGGCCACGCACCGCCCCGGTCAGGCAGCCGTTGCCGCCCGGATGCGAGAGCTGTTGTCCGGGGTGGACGCCCGGACGCGGGATCCCGGCCCGCTCGGCATCCAGGACCCGTACCCGTTTCGCGCCCAGCCTCAGGTCGACGGCGCCGTGCACGACGCCCTGCTCGTGCTCGAGGAGACCGTCGGCCACGAGCTCAACTTCGCGGGCGAGAACGCGTTGATCGTGCCCGGCGAGGACATCGCGCTGCCCAACGGCAACCCCCATGCCGCTCCGCTGGCCAACGCGATCGACAATCTCCGGACCGCGCTCGCCCAGTCGGCGGCCCTGATCGCCGCCCGCGTGAGCACGCTGCTGGACTCCAACCTGACTGGCCTGCCCCCGTTCCTGGCCCGCACGCCGGGACCGGAGTCGGGAGCTCTCGTGCTCGAGTACACCGCTCACGCCGCGGTCGCCGAGGTCCGCTCACTGGTCACCCCGGTTGCCGCCCAGACAGTCGCCGTTTCCCGCGGGGTCGAATCGCATTCCAGCCTGGCTCCGATTGCCGCCCGGCGCGCCCAGGAAACCCTCGACGCCCTCCGGGTAGCGGTCGCCACCGAGCTCGTCGTCGCCGTGCGGGCGCTGCGGCTGGCCGACCAGGAGCCGCTGGGCTCCGGGAACCGCGCGCTCTGGCAGGCGGCGACTGAGCGCCTGGACCCCGACATGGGGGACCGCCCGTTGTCTCCCGATGTGGAGCTCGCGCGCCAACTCATCGAGGCCTGGGACGTCGAGCTGGGCTAAGCGCAGCCCGTCAGCCGTAGCCCCCCGAGCGGGTTGCCGGGGAGGCCGGGGGGGCAACTAGGATCGAAGTGATGAGCGATTCCAACGCATCCCGCTACGGGCCCGTCCCGGAGCGCTCCAGGCGCCTGCTGATCCTCGGCATCTGCTCGATGAGCCTGCTGATCGTGGGTCTCGACAACACGATCGTCAACGTCGCGCTCCCCTCGATCCATCGCTCGTTTCACTCCTCGTTCTCGGGCCTGCAGTGGACGATCGACGCTTACACCCTGGTCCTGGCCAGCCTCCTGATGCTGTCGGGATCGACGGCCGACCGGGTCGGCCGCAAGCGCATCTTCCAGCTCGGTCTGTTGCTGTTCTCGACGGGGTCTCTGCTGTGTGCGGTCGCCCCCAGCCTCGATGCCTTGATCGCGGCGCGGGTCCTGCAGGCGATCGGCGGATCGATGCTCAACCCCGTGGCCATGTCGATCATCCGCAACGTCTTCGAGGATCCGCGGGAACGGGCTCAGGCGATCGGCGTCTGGGGCGGGGTGATCGGCATCAGTCTCGCCCTCGGCCCGGTGGTCGGCGGCGCGCTGGTGGACTCCGTCGGCTGGCCGGCGGTGTTCCTGGTCAACATCCCGATCGGCGTGCTGGCGTTCGTGCTCACGGCGCGGTTCGTGCCTGAGTCTCGCGCCGAGCATCCGCGCAGGATCGATCCCGTCGGCCAGGTACTGGTGATCATCGGCCTGGCGACGCTGACCTACTCGATCATCGAGGCTCCGACCGCGGGTTGGGACTCGGCTCAAACGCTGACCCTGTTTGCGGTGGCGATCCTCGCCTTCGTCGGGTTGGTCGCCTATGAGCTGCGACGCACGGAGCCGCTGATCGAGGTCCGGTTCTTCCGTAGCGCCCCGTTCTCAGGAGCGAGCGCGATCGCCGTCTGCGCGTTTGCCTCGCTGGGTGGCTTCCTGTTCCTCAACACCCTCTACCTTCAGGACGTCCGCCACTACTCCCCGCTGGAGGCCGGCCTCTACACCCTGCCGATGGCGGCGGTGACGCTGGTGATCGCGCCGCTCGCGGGCCGCCTGGTGGGAAACCGCGGGGCGCGTCTGCCGCTGGTCGGCGGTGCCATCGCGCTGATCATCAGCGCCCTGATCCTCACCCAGCTGAGCGTTACGACCTCGATGACGGTGCTCGTCGGCGCCTACCTGCTCTTCGGTCTGGGCTTCGGGCTGCTGAACCCGCCGATCACCAACACCGCCGTATCGGGCATGCCGCCCTCGCAGGCGGGGGTCGCGGCAGCGATCGCGTCGACCAGCCGCCAGGTCGGACAGACGCTCGGGGTCGCGGTGCTCGGCGCGCTCGCCGGGGGGACCGTCGCCCACGCCATCGGCCCGAGCTTTCCGGCCGACACTCACGTGGCCTGGTGGATCCTTGTCGCCCTCGGAGTGGTGATGCTCTTCCTCGGCGTGGTGACCACGTCCCCTTG